>JBKJSR010000605.1:0-4668 GCA_046594355.1 Bryobacter sp. | reverse complement strand
GTCAAAGAGCTGGAAGCCGATCTTCAAATCGACGGCAACCGTGGCGCCTGGGAGCGTGTGCTGCTCAACCTCTGTCTGAATGCCGCTCGCATGATGCCACAAGGCGGAACCATTACGGTGACAGCCCTCTCCATCTCTAACGGAATTGAACTTCAGGTGAGCGGCATTCAGAAAGAGGTTGAGTAGCACACGCTCCCAGGCACCAAGGTTGCCGTCGATTTGAAGATCGGCTTCCAGCTCTTTGACGAATTCAATCGTAGGGCCGCGAGAAGAGACCAGGTAGTCGGTGAGCAATGCCTCGACCTGTTCGATGAGGCGGCCGACATCCGTGCGCCCGCCCTGTGTTTCGAGACTCTTGGCGATGCGGGCACCGTGCTTGAGCGTGCGCGAAATCGTGGCGCTGAGCTTAGTGTGTTTGGGGTCGGCCTTCAGAATGTCGTTCGCTTCGAAGAGCGTTTCAAAGACATTGTTCAGGTCGTGAACAATACCGGCAAGCGTGAGATTGGCAAGACGATCTGGCATCGGAAACTCAAGTTGTGAGATTACGCAGGGTGGTGTAGAACTCGGGAAAGCTAACGCTGGCGGCTTCTGCGCGGTGGATCTCCGAAGGTCCATCGGCGATCAGGCTGCCCACAGCAAAGGCCATGGCGATGCGGTGGTCGCCGAAGCTATCGAATTGAGCGGCGCGGAATTTCTGATTGCCTGGAACGGTGAAGCCGTCTTCGCGCACTTCAATTTCAACACCGGCGCGGCGCAGGTTTTCGGCGACGGTCGCGATCCGGTCGGTCTCTTTGACGCGCAATTCCGAAGCGTCGCGGACATCAAGGCCACAGGTAGCGGCGCCGAGCACAGCAAGGGTAGGAATCTCGTCGATCAGCGAAGCAGTAAGCGCGCCCGAAATCTGGCCGGGCCTGGTAACGCCGCCACGAACCAGGATGTCGCCGACCAGTTCACCGTGCTGTTCGCCGATGTTGAGGATCTTGATTTCCGCGCCGATGCCGGCGAGGTAGTCGAGGAGCGCGGTGCGGGTGGGGTTGAGGCCGACGCCGCCAATGACCAGATTGGAATTCGGAATCATCAGTGCGGCGGACAGGAAGAAGGCCGAGGAACTGAGGTCTCCGGGGGTATGGAGTTCTTTTGCCTCAAGGCGCGGACGGCCTTTGAGGGTAACGACCTTGCCAATGCTCTTGATGTCGGCACCAAACATCCGTAGGGCGAGCTCGGTATGGTCGCGGGTCTTGATCGGTTCGCGGACGATGGTCTCGCCGTCGCAGAAGAGGCCGGCGAAGAGGACACAGGTTTTGACCTGAGCGCTGGCAACGGGCGTTGTGTAGTCGATGGCTTTGAGCTTCGAACCGCGGATCTCAAGGGGAGGAAACTTTTCGTTTGTCGCAAGGATGGTCGCGCCCATTTCTGCGAGCGGTTTCATGACCCGCTGCATGGGGCGCTTTGAGAGCGATTCGTCTCCGTGGATGTGCGAAGTGAAGGATTGCCCGGCGAGGATGCCGCTCATCATGCGGATGGTCGAGCCGGAGTTGCCTGCGTCGAGAGCCTCTGCCGGAGCGCTGAGACCATCGAGACCTTTGCCGGTGATGGAGACTTCGCTTCCCTTGTCGTCTACTTCGATGCCGAGTTTGGTGAGGATGCCAAGCGTCGAGTGGCAGTCTTCGCCGGTGGAATACCCGTGGATCGTGGTCTTGCCCTCGGCGAGAGCCGCGATCATGGCCCAACGGTGGGAGATGGATTTATCACCCGGCAGGCGGATGGCGCCGGCCAGAGTCTTGGCGGGTTGGATGCTTTCAATCATTCTGTTATTCGACGGGGTAGGGTCCGGATTTGCCGACGCGGAGTTCGCGGCCGTTGCCGTCTTCGGCACCGAGCCTCACGTGGACGGCGCGAGCGGGGGCACGGAGTTGCAAGTGAAATTCGACCAGATCTCCCGGTGGAATCACGTCCGGTTCAGGCGAGCCGCGCTGGATCGTAATCGACTTCATGCCAGGGGCGAAGAACTCGAAGACGATCTGAAGCTTGTTGTAAGTTTTGGTGCCGGTGTTGCGCACGCTGCCGTCAACTGCAATCACTTTGTCGTCGATGCGATGGATCGAAACCTGAATCACTTCGAGCTCGGGCACCTTGGGCTTCTTGTCCTGCGCGGGCAGGAGGAGGGCGAGCACAAGGCCGAAAAGTAGTGTTCTACGCATGAAGTGGACTGTATGAAAGTGTAGCAAGGGCGGGTATGTTTTTGAATCCGGAGGGCGGGACGGGATCGTCCAAGGGTTAGAAGGATAGTTTAGGTTAGCGTAAACTAGCAAGGTACGGAATATGCAGATGTTGAAGTATAAAGTCTTTGCTTTGTTAGTGGTGGCCGCCAGGATGGCTTCGGCCGCCGACAGCGGAGCCTTGGAAAAAGCGCGGGTTTTGTATGAGAAAACAGACTATGCGGCGAGTGCGGGATTGCTCGAAGCGGGGAAGAATCTTTCGGGTAGCGAGTTGAATTTACTGGGCCGCAATTACTTCATGCTGGGCGATTATAAGAAGGCGGCGGGATTGTTTGAGCGCGCGGCGCAGCTTGAGCCGCGCACCAGCACCCACTGGCACTGGGTTGGCAGGAGCTTTGGACGCCGGGCGGAATTGAGTTCGTTTATCACCGCTCCCGGCTTTGCTTCCAAGGCCCGGCAGAACTTTGAGCGAGCCGTCGAGATGGACCCGCGCAATATCGAAGCGTTAAACGACCTGTTTGAATACTACCTGCAGGCACCGGGATTTCTCGGTGGCGGCCTCGACAAGGCGCAGGGCCTCGTTGAGAAAATCGGCGCGGTGGACGTGGTGGAGAAGCACTGGGCGATGGCGCGTCTGGCGGAAGAGAAGAAAGATTTCAATACGGCGGAAGCGCAGTTGCGCCGCAGCATGGAACTGGCACCGAAGCAGATGGGACGCGTCGTGGATCTGGCAATGTTCCTCGCCAAGCGCGGACGGACGCAGGAAAGCGACACTGTTTTTGAACAGGCACGCCGCCTTGAGGCCAATCATCCCACCTACCTTTGGCGGCGCGCGAATCTTCTCATTGAACAGAAGCGGAATTTGCCCGAGGCGAAGCAACTGCTCGAGAAATACATGGCAACCAAGGTGCAACCCGACGACAACCACAAAGAGGAAGCCCGCAAGCTCCTCGCCAGAATGCAAGGGGCCTAGGACTTGAAGATCGGCGAGGTGTTGAAGTCGAGCTATGAGGCGCTGAAAGCGAACCGGGTTCGCACGCTACTCACCGCGCTTGGACTGGTGATCGGTAATGCAAGCGTGATCCTGGTGGTCACGATCTCGTTGACCAGCACGGAGTTCATTCTCGACCAGATCAAGGGCATTGGATCGAATGTGGTGTGGGCGTATTTTGAAGCTGGCAGCAGGGACAGCGAGCAGAGCGATGCCGACTTTGTGAAGCTCTCGGACGTTGAGGCGGTGCGGTCTCAATTGTCGGATCGTATTGTCGCGGTGACGGCGACGATGTCGAGTAACAATAGCCTGGTGATCGACGGCAAGCCGCAGGATACGAGCGTGCTGGGTGTGGATGAATACTATCCGAAGGTGCGTAATCTGCTGCTGCTGTCGGGCAGGTATTTTGACGCGGAAGAAGTGAAGCAGCGGACTAAAGTAACGCTGCTGACCGAGCCTCTTGCGTTGCTGCTTTACGGGAACAGTCAGGCGGCGGTGGGGAAGATGTTGAAGGTGAAGGATCACCAGTTCACCGTGATAGGCGTGTTTCGCGAGCGGGTGCAGAGTTTTGGCTTGAGCGAACTGGCCGAGCGTGCGATGGTAGTGCCGATTACGATTTTGCGTTATTACAACCGCGTGGAACGTATCGACCCGATGTACATTCAGGCCAAGCGAGCCGAGGATGTGGAAGCCATCACGGGTGAGGTGAAGCGGATTCTAGAGGGGCGACACCGGAAAGGTGCGCAGTACTTTGTCGACAACCTGGGGGCGATACTTGAGACGGCAAAGAACATCAGCCTGATTCTCACGTTTGTGCTGATTCTGGTGGCGGCGATTGCGCTGGTGATTAGCGGCATCGGGATCATGAATATCATGCTGGTGACGGTGACGGAGCGGACAAAAGAGATTGGGACGCGGATGGCGGTGGGCGCATCGAGGCGGGTGATATTGGCGCAGTTCCTGATGGAGGCGGTGTTGATTTCGACAGGCGGCGGGCTGTTGGGCATTTTGGTGGGGGTAAGTGGTCCGCTGGTGGCACGGATTCTGGTACCGGAATTCGGAGTGACAATTTCACCGGCGAGCATTGTCGTGGCCTTTGTGGTTTCCTTCGCTGTGGGTCTGGTGTTCGGCATTTTGCCCGCGAATCGGGCGAGCCAATTGAATCCGATCGAAGCACTGCGATACGAATAATCGCGTTTCGCGACCCTGCCCACCTGCTTGATTCTGAACGCTTTAGGTCGAAATTGGGTTTGATCCTGATTAATTTGATTTTGTTGCGTTATGGAACTCTTCAAACAGATGGGCACACGAGTGGCGAGCCCCTGCCACTGGGAATATTCAGTTGTGAAACCCACATGGGCGATTGCGCGCCCGTGAGGATGGAAATGGACAAGAGGGGGAAACGGAAAGAGAATGGAATGGCGGGAGCAAGGATCGACGTTCTTAATGGCGGTACGA
>JBKJSR010000556.1:0-9573 GCA_046594355.1 Bryobacter sp. | reverse complement strand
CAAAACCGCCCAAGGCTGGTCGAAGGCCGGAGAGATCGAAGAGAACAAGAAGTTCGGAATCGGCAGCTCGACCGCTCTCGAAATGCTGCGTTTGCTCGAATTGCTCGCAGAGGGCAAGCTTCCCGGCAGCAAGGAAATGATCGCCATTCTTAAGCGCCAGCAATACAGTGATGGCCTCGGACGCAAGCTGCCCGGTCTCAGCATCGCCAACAAGACGGGTGCACTCGATCACCTGCGCAGCGATGTTGGCATTGTCTACACCAAGGGTGGACCGATTGCCATCGCCATCACTGTGGAAGACATCCCAGCAATCGACTACGGGGAGGATAACCCGGGGCTCATCCTGATCGCCGATCTAGCCAAACAGATTGTCGAAGCACTCGGCAATTAGTGCTTTTACCGCTAAGACCGGCTCCATGACGGTCGCGGCTTGGGAGCGCGGGCAAGACCGGCTACCGATCGGGGCTCGGTGTCGCAGACCGCCAAGACCGGCTCGGTATCGCGGCATTTCAGCGGTCGTGGTACTAGCGACTCAATTGCAGCAGCTTGTCGAGCGCGGCAGTCTGCGTATCCTTCTCATCCATGCCATTGAGGAAGTTTCGGATAAAGGCATCCATATCCCCTTCGGCGGGTGCGCGGAGTACCGTCCAATCCAGAGCAATGGGCAGAATCAATTCGTGACCCTCATACTGGGTCGTCAATGTGGTTTTCTCTCCGGAAAGCTTTCTCAGTGCCGCGCGATGAAAGTCGAGATCGAGATTCTGACTATCAATCACGACCAGACACTCATCCGTGTAAGGCGTGATGTCATAAGCCGCCGGCCAGCGAACCAGCAGGAGCTGAAGGACGAAGTCCAGCATGCGCTGAGCCACTGCGGGGCCATAGCGGTCCTTTAGCGCCTTCAGGCGGCGGATTCTCAGAACGGACAGCGCGGGTCCTGTCGTATGCTTTTGCGGCACCTTCGACTTTAAAGTCGAAACGCTACGATGCAACTGGGAGATATGCTCCTGCATCGCCTCCTGATTTTGCTGCTGCGTCTTGCGCGCTTCAAACAACTGGGAACGCAAACTCGTCAGGCAAGAATCCAGATGGTGCCGCAACGTATGGATGTCATCGAGAGTATGCCCGGCCTGAAACTTGTCGCGGATCTGTTCCATTTGGCCAAGAAATTCCGTCTGGTCGCCAGAATTGCGATGTAAGAGGGTGGCCAGCGCACGTATGCTTGTTGCCAGATCGAAGCCCACCGCATCGATTCCTTGTCCCAGCAATTGAAAATAACGCTGCACAGAACCGCAGGCTTTACCACTTGCCTCAAGCACTACGGCTTCCGCTTTGCACTGAGCCAAGTCGTCCACCAGACCATCGAGCGCCGCAGACAGTTCCTGGTGGTTCAAATCCCTGGCCTTGATCATGCTGAGCTGCAAGGCTTGTGACAAAAGCGAAAGAGCGCGGCTGCAAGATTCTGCGCTGGGTGCCGGTGGGGTAGATCGAAAAATCGAGATCATTGGGTACTGGTTCCGTGGATTCTTATCGGAGAATCGCGGACCTTTGATAGTGTTTTATAGACGTGGCAATAACAACACTAGCTCCTTCCGAAAAAAATCCGACTGCAATCAGCGAAGGTCGGCGCTGGACCATCCTTTCCCTCCTGTGCATCGGCTTCATGATTGCTTACTTCGACCGGGTCACCCTTTCGGTCGCCCTCGCCGACAAAGACGGATTCCTCAACTTTTTCAATCTCAACAATTCCGACCGCGGCCTCTTGAACAGCGCCTTCTTCTGGAGCTACGCATTACTGCAGATTCCGGCTGGCTGGATTGTCGACCGCTTTGGCGTCAAATGGACTTACGCCGCTGGCTTTTTGCTCTGGAGCGTTACGAGCGCCGCCACCGCATGGGCACCGGGTTTTCAAGTCCTGTTTCTCCTGCGCATTCTGCTTGGAATTGGCGAGAGCGTGGTCACGCCGGCGGCGATGCGCTGGATTCGTTTCAATTTCGAGGAACGGCGCCGCGGTACGGCCGTCGGCATTCTCATGGCTGCGGCTAAGGTTGGCCCCGCCCTCGGCAGCTATCTCGCGGTAAAGTTGCTGGGCAATTTTGGCTGGCAAACGATGTTCCTGACAATCGGCCTCGGTAGCATGATCTGGCTCATTCCCTGGCTGCTGTTTATGAAGGATAACGACCTGGCCCTTGAGAAGGAAGCGAAACAATCCGATGGCGGCAAAGACATCAGCTTCGCAACAGTGATGGCGAGCCCGGTGATCTGGGGGACGATCGTCGGAACCTTCTGTTATCAGTACTTCGTTTACTTCGCCCTCACTTGGATGCCTGCTTATTTTAAAGAAGCCTTCAAGATGTCGCTGAACGACAGTGGCGTATTTACAGCGGCCAGCTTCCTGGCAATGGCCGTCGTAGCGACTCTCGCCGGGTTCTCCGCCGACGCACTCATCGGCAGGGGTTACGATGCTGTCACGGTTCGCAAGGGATTCACGATCGCCGGATTTTTGAGCGCCGGCGCGGGACTGATCGCCGCACTTAACACTCCACCCGACATTGCCATGTGGATGGTGATCGCTTCTCTCGGTGGACTCGGCCTTACCACCGCCAACTATTGGGCTTTGACGCAGACCCTGATTCCAGGGGCCGCCGTGGGCCGCATTGTGGGTGTACAGAATTGCGCCGCGAGCGTCCCCGGCATCGTTGCCCCCATCCTTACGGGATGGCTGATTCAGGAAACTGGCGGCTACCGGGGGGCAATCATGGCGGTGCTCTTTTTCCTCGGGCTTGGCGTCACGATGTATATCACGGTGATCAAACGGAAGTATGCGCCAAAAGTAGCCTGAGCCAGGATGCAGTTATTTTTGATGTTTGTTAGTGCCTCAATCTTTCTGGGACAACAACTGCAGCCGGGCCATTTACCTGCGGCATGGCGCAGTGGCGGACCGAATTGTGTAGCATTGCCGGATTGGCAGGTACACGAATACAATCCGGATTTTTACATCCTGCGCCAGTCTGGGTGCATTCATTTCGAGAAGCCGTTTCTCTATCTCTTCTTCGGCAAGCAACGGGCCTTGCTGGTAGACACTGGAGCGGGCGAGAGCAGTGCGGCGGATGCCGTCAAAAAACTGATGGCGCAGAAGAAGCGGGAGATGCCGCTGGCGGTCACACACTCGCACGGTCATGACGACCACACCGCAGGCGATCAGGCATTTCAGTCGATGCCGAATGTGACTTTTGTGCCTGCCGATGTTGCCGCCCAGCAGAAGTTCTACGGGATAGAAAAGTGGCCGGAGCAACCGGGTGCAATTGATCTTGGAGATCGGATGATCGACGTGCTTGCAATCCCCGGTCATCAGCCCGCGCACTTAGTTTTTTATGATCGCCGCACCGGCATTCTCCTGACTGGCGATCATTTTTATCCTGGCCGCTTATACGTAAACGACGCTTCAGAATATCTACGCAGTACACGGCGCATGGTGGAGTTTACGCGCACCAGACCCGTGGCCCACATTCTCGGCTGCCACATTGAACAGTCGTCAGCACCATTTGTGGATTATCCAACCGGAACCAGATACCAGCCGAATGAACACAGCCTCGAGCTGAGCCGATCCCACTTGCTGGAATTGCTGGCCGGGCTAGAAGCGCAGGAGGGGGATCTGAAGAAGCAATCGATGCGTGACTTCACGATAGTCCCTCGGGCAGCCAGGCGTCCTTAGCCGATTTACTGGCGAGTGGTGCCAGGCGCCTCGCAGTGCATTTGCAGACCCATCGCCCAACGGCGCTGAAAGCCCTTCCAGTAGCCCGCTTCTCCGCTGCTGTACTTGCCACCAACCGCTTGTCCAGGGACAACAGCCCAGGTGCCGTCCACGGCCCGCTTCGCACCGACGTGCAGATAAGACTTCTTTGTTTCGTCGCCCTTCAGATAAAGGTCGAGAAAGGCAGTGGCGAAATGCTGGTTGATCGCAAGGATACGGTCTTTGCGCCAGACTGGTTCTTCAAAACTCTCGCGGGCACTGAAGTCGAGGGCCAGGCCGGAAGGGGCCGGGTTGCCGCCGACATTGTGACGGGCGTTTTCGTAGACCAACATGCAGCGCTCGGAATTCACGGCCCCAACAAAGGCCCGCTTCACACCTTTTTCGTAGCCCGAAATATCATCCTGATCCCCAACAATAAATAGCGACGGAAGCTTGATTGCGGCAAGGCCCGAATCCTCCCAACTGTTCATGGGCGGCTGGGCACCCCACGGGGCAATCGCGATGATTGCCTTGAGGCTTGCGGGCCTATGGGCGTCAAACTTTGGATTGCCTGCGACCCAGGGGTCCAGATGGCCGCCAGGAACCATTTGCGCCACAGCGGATTTCGAACTGTAGCCCGCACCGGCACTGGCCAGCGCTCCATAGCCACCCATCGAATAGCCGACGATAGCGACACTCGAAACATCTACTAAACCGTTGAGAAAGTTCCCGGCCTGGGCAGCCTGTCCGCTTAGTGTTTCCATAGTGAACAACTGGTCGGCGGAACGGTTCAACAGTGTGCTTGGAAAGCCTTTCACTTCGCCAAATACAGAATCCGTATGATCGATTGCGGCGACCACGTAGCCTTTCGATGCCAGGTTTTCGGTGAGATAGCTGAGCAGGGTGCGCGAACCCGGATAGCCGTGCGAGACTACAACGAGCGGGAACTTCTCACCTGTTTTGGGTGAGGCATCGCGCAAGGCTTTGCCAGGAATCTGGAAGCTGGCCGGCATGCCGGGCCTTGGTACACGCCCGGCCATGGGGCTCTCATAAACGGTATGCGCCACTTGCCCCGGAGCCAAGATTGCCGGATACCAGATCTCGATTTTCAAGGGACGGTCATAAGTAGGCGCGAGCTTGGTTGCCGGGTCGAAGCGCAGAATGTCTACCTGTCCCTTGTGAATAATTTCAACGGTCCTGACGCCGACGGAGTAACGTCCCTGAGCGGCGAGTTCGGGCGCGTCGACTTCGGGAACACTGAAGTAACCGGGCTTTGAGTCTTGGGCAAAGCCAGCCAGAGCAAACAGGAAACAAAGATGTGAAGCGCGCATTTCGTTATGTTCTCACGCGAGAGGAACTATGGCAGCAGCAGCGGGGTTTCGAAGAGGTTTTGCCGGAAATAGAAGCGCACGAGGGCGTTCACATCGGGAACCTCGTATTTACCGGAAGCAAGGAACTGACTGGCCTGGGTTAGCGTGGCCAGGGCGATCAATAGCGACGGCGTGTCAAGCTGCGCAAAGGCCGCCATGAAGGCATGTGGATTGTCGGGCAGCGTTGGTGCGGCAGCCCGTGCGAGGTCGTGGCGGTAGAGCGAGACCAGGTCGTATTCGAAAGCCGCGCGGATCAACTGTCCATTCGACGGATTGGGCACAAACTGATCTCCCAGCGCATATTGGAACAAGACTCGTTTGATGGGATTGCCATACAGGGTCGCCTGTTTTAGAAAGGGTGCGAACGAAGCCGGGGCTCCGTCCGCTTCCAGAATCGCCAGGCGGTCGAGCGCTTCGAGATAGGGTCCAGAACGTGGATTTGCGAGGATTTGAACCGGCTGGTAGCGCTGGATCAGAGGATCGGGAAGATCGGAAAATTGAGGATACAGGCTAGTGATGAACTGCTGAAACAAAGGGCGCAGCACAGTGCTGTAGCGGGAACTTTCGATCGCGCTGCCACCGCCTACATTCAGCACGGCGGCATCAATGCCCGGCTCGATCGCCATCAAAATCGTTCCGTACATGGCACCAAGACTCTGGCCTAAATATTGGATGCGATTGGGATCGAGATCCGATTTGCCATCGCAATCGAGATCGATGCCGGCCTGAATTTCACGCACGAGCTTCTGGTAGTCGAGAGCCGTTTCGCGCAGGCAGGTGCTGATGAAATCCAGATTGTCCGGCGAGAGCAACACGCAACCTTCGGCACTTTCGATGGTGCCGTTGCCGTCGAGATCGCGGCCGCGGCCGGCGGTAGGCACATCAATCGCAGTTCCATCGATGAACTCAAACCTGAGTTGCGAGGCGGGGCCGAAGCCATGACCCACGGCATCAATCGACATCACAACCGAGTTGGCGATAAAGGCGGAGGCAAACAGAGTCGGGCCGGAAAAGCGTTGATCGAAAAAGCCGTGACCAATCAGCTTTACGGGCCAGCCTGAAGCCGGTGCGGGACCAGTTGGAAGCCAGGCGTGCACATCCACCGTGTCGCCGCGCGAGGATTCATAGCGCAGGAACACAAGCCGCCGCAATCCAAGCTGAGTCAGGAAAGTGATATCGGCTGGAAAGCGTGCGTCGGTGAGTGGGGCCGCCGGATCGGCCAAGGTCTGGCTGAGCACCTTTATCGATTTCACACCGGAGAGATCGATCGTACGATCCAGAACGCGCCGCAGTGAAGCAGCAGGGCCCAAGTGCCGCGAGAGGATGCGCCCAGTGACGTTGCGCGTATGAAAGCGCGTGGCGGCAATCACTTCCGCCGATTCTTCCGTTCCGGGCAGATAGGAAGAGCCTCGCGTGATGGAACGGCCCGCCATGTCTTTGACCGCAGAACTTACTACGAGGGCGTAATTGCGATCGTGATCGAGTGCTTCGTCGGGTTTGGCGTACATCGTGTTTGTAGCCGGGTCCCAGCCGACCTGATTGACGGGCATGAGGTAGCGCTGCGGATAGGTGGTGAATCCAACAGTTTGCCGTGTGTCCAGCCAGAGGAGGAAGACGCCGTTCCGCAGCGTTGCGGGATTGACGGGCGCAGAAAACCGGACCTGAATCAGCGGCTCCAGAGCGAAGCCATCCGTCCGATTGACGGCCGCGCAATCCGGGCATTGGATCGCAAGATTCGGCTTTGTCCCGGAAGGCGAAAGAAACTGCACCGTCTGGGCCGGGGAAAGGATTGCGGCAAGAAGAACGAGAAAAATACAAGCCATCACTTATAATGAAACAGAATGAAAGGCGTCGTTTTAGCGGGTGGCACTGGAAGCCGCTTGTTCCCGCTCACCAAAGTTACCAACAAGCACCTGATGCCCATCTACGATAAGCCGATGATCTACTATCCGATCCAGACCCTGGTCGGAGCAGGCATCGACGAAATCATGGTGGTTACAGGTGGTCGTAATTCCGGAGATTTCCTGCGTCTGCTCGGCAACGGCAAGGATTTCGGCCTCAAGCATCTGAACTACGCCTACCAGGATGGCGAAGGCGGTATCGCGGATGCGCTCAGCCTTGCCGAGCACTTCGCCGATGGCGACAAGATCTGCGTGATCCTCGGCGACAACATCATTGAGAAGGACATCCGTGCCGCCGCCGATGCATTTCGCAAGCAGGAACGCGGTGCCAAGATCCTGCTCAAAGAAGTCACCGACGCGGAACGCTTTGGTGTCGCCGAAATGCGTGGCGACAAAATTGTCGGCATCGAAGAGAAGCCCGTGCGGCCGAAGTCGAACTTCGCCGTGACTGGGATTTATATGTATGACGGCACGGTTTTCGACAAGGTGAACCAGTTGATTCCCAGTGATCGCAACGAACTTGAGATCACGGACGTAAACAACTTCTATATTCGCGAAGGCACCATGACTTTCGATTACCTCGATGGCTGGTGGACCGACGCCGGCACTTTTGAGTCGCTGTTGCGCGCCGCAAATTTGGTCGCCAATACGCAGCAAAAATCATGAGTGCGCCAAAGATTGTTTTGCCCGATTTATGGCAGCAGGCTTGTGCTCCAGGCATCGGCACTATCGTACGGGCCACCAGCGACCAGGGCACCATTGCGGGCGTGAAGATCGCTCCCTATCCGCTCTTTCCCGATGATCGCGGCTACTTTCTCGAAGTCGGGCGTCTGGGTCAAGGAATGATCGCCGAGTTCCCCGCCCCGACTACACAGGTCTCCACCGCTTTGAGTTACACAGGCACGATCAAGGCCTTTCACATCCATCGCCACCAGACGGATTTCTGGGTGCCGGTGATGGGCGTATTTCAGGTGGGGCTGGTGGATTTGCGCGAAGATTCACCCACTTTTCGTATCAAGAACACGATCTACTGCGGAGCGCTCAAGCCTTTGCAGATCCTGATCCCGCCCGGTGTGGGACATGGCTACAAAGTGGTCAGCCCCGAAAGCGGCATGCTCGTCTACGTAACCGACCAGCAATACAATCCCGCCGACGAGGGACGCATCCCCTACAATCACCCAATGATCGCCTACGACTGGGAAACCCAACACAAATGAAGCTGCTGGTTACAGGAGGAGCTGGATTCATCGGCTCCGCCTTTATTCGCCTGACGATGGGTTCGGGAGTTGGTCATTCGATCGTCAATTTCGACAAGCTGACTTACGCCGGCAATCTTGAGAATCTGCGGGAAATCGAGGGTAATGCGAGTTACTCGTTTGTTCGTGGCGATATCTGCGATGCGGCGGCGGTGGAGCGGGTTTTTGGCGACTGTAAGCCGGATGCGGTAGTGCATTTTGCCGCCGAGAGCCATGTGGACCGTAGTATCCTCGCTCCAGAGGCTGTTGTGGCAACGAACTTTATGGGCAGTTTTCAGGTCCTCGAAGCCGCCAAGCGCCATAAGGTCTCTCGCTATATCCATGTGTCCACCGATGAAGTGTACGGCAGCATTGACGCGCCGTACGATGCCGATGAATCCTATCCGCTGATCGCTTCGAGCCCCTACTCGTCGTCGAAGGCCGGCAGCGACCTGCTGGCGCTGAGTTACTTCAAAACTTTCGGTTTGCCGGTGGTGGTGACAAGGGCATCGAATAACTATGGCCCCTATCAATTCCCCGAGAAGCTGATTCCGCTGATGATTTCGAACGCGATTGACGACCAGCCACTGCCGATCTACGGCGACGGCCAGCAGGTGCGCGACTGGCTCTATGTCGATGACCACTGCCGGGCGATTCTCGCAGTGTTAGATAAGGGTCGTGCGGGTGAAGTGTACAACGTGGGAGGCAGCCGTGCGCTCGCGAACCTCGACGTGGTGAAGCGGATTCTAGCGAAGACCGGGAAGCCAGAATCGTTGATGGTAACGGTGAAAGACCGCCCCGGCCACGACCGGCGTTATGCGATCACGAGCGAGAAGATTGAGAAGGAAACGGGGTGGCGGGCGGAGATGGATTTTGAGCTCGGCCTTGAATCTACCGTTGATTGGTATGTCGCAAATCGCGACTGGGTGAGCCATGTCAAGAGTGGCGCTTACCGCGACTACTATACGCAAAATTACGGCAGCCGTTAGCGCACACCCGCCACCTCCTGCCATCCACTGATCCCGGTGCGGAGGACGCCACCCAAAGGGCATAGAGTGCCGTCGGCGTGGGGCCATCCTTGCGTTTTAGGCGGGCCAACTGCCGGAAGCAGAATGAAGAAGGCGGCCGCTAGATCTTGTCTTAGCCCGCAAGGGAACAGCGCCCTAGCGGATTTCCATGATCTCTTTTTCTTTAGCCTTGGCCGCATCGTCGACCTTTTTGGTAAATGCGTCGATCATCTTCTGAATCTCTTCGTGCGAACGCTTTTCTTCGTCTTCGCTGACGAGCTTGTCCTTCATCAATTTCTTCACCTGGTCGTTGGCATCACGACGGAT
>JBKJSR010000490.1:0-9561 GCA_046594355.1 Bryobacter sp. | reverse complement strand
TATTACTTAGTGAATAAAACCGGAACTGTCTCATTCATGTTGGCACGGAGGGCCCCGCTGCAACAATCCGCCACCAATGTTTCCTGCGTACTCCGATTTTATTCACTAAGTAATATGCTAAGCCGATCCAGCAGAAGCTTAGCCGCCGCACGATACTGTGCAACCTCATTGGGGTCGATTTCGGCAAGGAGATCAAAGGATCTGGCACCTTTCGGATAGGGCCGGTCGGAGGCGGCTGTCGGATGGTCAAGGGCGTCCAATTGGATTCGCCTGCACCTGCTGTGCCCGAACCCATCCGTCAGCTGAACGGGCCTAGTCAAGCCTTGATCCCCGATCCAAATCGGTTGCTCCCTTTGGTCCACGGTCCCTTCAATATTAAAGTCGCGGGGCGCTGCTAAAGCCGCCTGAAGAGTATCCCGACTGAGAGTCAGCTCAAGGCTCCGCCGGCGCACAGAGCTGGAAACATTAGAGCAGGGCTCCGACTCCTGGCTTTGAGCGCGATTGGATACAGATAGCGACTTCGAATTTGAGATTGATGAAATTGCGGGCGGTTTAAGAAGTGAGAAGTGGTTTTTCTGCTTTCACGCTATAATATAGGCTCTCCTCTTGATCAACGTAATTTCTGTATCCATGCGCTTCGGCGCCAAAATTCTGTTTGAAGACGTCTCGACGGCATTTCAGCCCGGTAGGCGCTATGGCCTCACTGGTCCAAACGGTGCCGGGAAGTCGACTTTTCTCAAAATAATGACTGGTGATCTTGAGCCCACCAAGGGTTCGATCAACCGGCCAAAGAAGCTCGGCATTCTGCGTCAGGATCAGTTTGCTTTCGATTCCTTTCGTGCGATCGACGCCGTTGTGATGGGCAACGCTCCACTCTGGGCGGCACTCACCGAGCGCGATGCGCTTTATGAAAAAGACCCGGCGGAATTGACCGACGACGACGGCATGCGGCTGGGCGAGCTGGAAGGTGTTGTGGGCGAAGAGGGTGGATACACAGCCGAGTCGGATGCCGCGATTTTACTCGATGGTTTGGGTGTCGAGTCGGATGTCCATGAACGTAAGATGAGCGAGTTGCAGGGTGGCCAGAAGGTGCGTGTGCTGCTTGCACAAGCGCTGTTTGGTAATCCGACCGCATTGCTACTGGACGAACCGACGAACCATCTCGACCTCGACAGCGTTCACTGGCTCGAAGATTATCTGAATAAGTTTGAAGGCACGCTGATCACGATTTCGCATGATCGCCACTTTCTTAACAATATCTGCACACACATCGCGGACATCGACTACAACACTATCATTACCTATACCGGCGGTTATGACGATATGGTGCTCGCAAAAACGCAGATCCGTTCGCGGATTGAAGCCGACAACGAGGAACGCCAGAAGAAGATTACGCAGTTGAATGAGTTCATCGCCCGCTTTTCGGCTGGCACCCGTTCCGCACAGACTACTTCGCGCAAAAAGGAAGTCGAGCGCTTGCAGAGCGCGGATTTGGCGCGGTCCAATATCGCCCGTCCGTTCATCCGTTTTCAGATCAAGCGCCAATCGGGCAGGACTCCGCTTGAGTTCAAGGGATTGAGCAAGAGCTTCGGCGATTTGAAGGTGATCGATAACTTCGAGTCGCTGATCAGCCGTGGCGACAAGGTTGCCGTGATGGGCCGCAACGGTGCGGGTAAAACCACGCTGCTGCGTTCGTTGCTCGCGAATGCACCAATGCTCGCTGCACACAATGAAGACAAGTTTGAAATCGATGCAGGTAATGTGATTTGGGGCCATGAGACGAGCGTGGGTTATTTTGCGCAGGATCACTCGGAGACGATCGAACACGGTATGAACTGCATCGATTGGCTGCATCAATACGACCTGCAGGCCTCGAATGAAGAGTTGCGCGGGTTGTTAGGGCAGATGCTGTTTTCGGGTGAAGATGCGATGAAGCCGACCAAAGCACTTTCGGGCGGCGAGGCAGCACGCTTGATTTTCTGCCGATTGATGCTGCTCAAGCCGAACGTTCTGATCTTCGACGAACCTACGAATCACCTCGACCTGGAATCGATTAATGCGTTGAATATGGCAATCCAGAAATTTGAGGGCACTGTGATTTTCGTCACACACGACGAAGACTTGCTCGATGAATCCGCTACGCGGATCTGGAGTGTGAAAAACGGTGAGATTGTGGACTTCAAGGGGCCGTACTCAGAGTATTTGAGCAGGAATAAGAAGTAGAGCCCGGAGCGTTGGGATGTGTGGAGGGAAAAACATCCCAACACTCAACAGACTAAAGTGGTTGCAAAAGAACCACCACCTATGTGTACTAGTGTTGCGCTTACCACAACTGGTTGCAAGTACTAATTTAGGAAATGTTAAAGTCGTGTTAAATGCTACGACGAAATTTTCTCGGCTCGGCTGCGGTCGCTGGCCTGCAAGCAGCCGTTAAACCTAATGTAATTATCATCTTAGCGGATGATTTGGGGACTGGCGACCTTGGCTGCTATCACTCCGGCGCAAAAATTAAAACCCCCAGTCTGGACCGCTTGAGCCGACAGGGAATGCGATTTACGGATGCCCATTCCCCTTCGAGCGTATGCACTCCTACCCGATACGGACTATTAACTGGGCGTTATTGCTGGCGGGGCAGGTTGAAAAATGGGGTGTTGGGGGGCTACTCGCCGGATCTGATTGAGGGCGGCCGGTCGACGGTGGCGAGCCTGTTTCAGAAGAATGGGTACCGGACGGGCGGCTTTGGGAAGTGGCACTTGGGTTTGGGGACAGAGGAGCAGGTGGACTATAGCAAGGAATTGAAGCCGTCGCCTCTGGAGCATGGCTTTGACGAATATTTTGGGATCCCAGCCTCGCTTGATATGCCGCCTTATTTGTATTTTGACGGCAGGCGGGCAGTGGAGCAGCCGACCGGTACGATTGGCGATCACGGAGAGACAAAGCGTGGGCCTTATTGGCGGGGTGGCCTGATCGCGCCAAGCTTTGTGATGGATGAAGTGGTGCCGAAAATTACGGCGCGGGCGATTGAGTTTGTCAAAAAGCCGGGGCCGTATTTTTGCTATGTGCCGCTACCTGCCCCGCATACTCCCTGGGTGCCGACGAAGGAATTTCTGGGCCGTTCGAAGGCGAAGCTGTATGGGGATTTTGTGGAGCAGTTGGATGATTCGGTGGGGCGCATATTGAGGGCGGTGGAGGAATCGGGGCAGGCTGGAAATACGTTAATCATGTTTACTAGCGACAATGGTGCGCCTTGGGAGAAGCGCGATATGGAAGAGAACGGCGGGCACTGGGCGAACCAGATGCTGCGGGGGCAAAAATCGGATGCCTTTGAGGGCGGTCACCGGGTGCCTTTTATCGTGCGCTGGCCGGGGCAGGTGAAGGCGGGTAGTGTGAGCGATGCTGCGATCTGTCACACGGATTTGTTTGCGACAAGTTGTGCGGCGGCGGGGATTGCGTTGCCTACAGATGCAGCGGAAGACTCATTTGCGTTGCAGCCTGCTTTGGCGGGAAAACGAGGCGTGGAAGCGGTTCGGCCGCATGTGGTGCATCATGCGGGGAATGGGATGTTTGCGTTGCGGGAAGGGCGGTGGAAACTGATTGAGGGCTTGGGATCGGGCGGGTTTACGCAGCCAGTGAAGATAGCGCCGCAGGTGGAGGGACCGAAAGGACAGTTGTTCGATCTGAGTCAGGATCCAAATGAGCGTGAGGATGTTTATGCGAAGGAGCCGACGCAGGTAGCGCGGTTGAGTGGAGTGTTGCAGCGGATCCGGGACGAGGGAAGAACGCGGCGGCTCTAGCGGGCGACGTTGCCACGGACTTCGAATTCAATTGCGTCACCGCTAGCTTTGACGCCCTGGACGCTGATGCGCCATGAGCCGCTCTCGGGTTGTTCGACACGGAGGCGTTCTGCATTTTCGTAAGGGCCACCGTACTGGCAACCAGACGGACTGGTGAGGTAGACGTCCACTTTGTGGGTAGCTTTGTTGGACCAGGCGGTGAGGACATCGAGGACGCGGGCACCTTTGGGGACAGTGATGGTTTGGGTCCACCACTCGGATAAACCAACTTTCGCCGTCCAATGGGGACCGACTGCCTCTGTCTTTTTTGGTGACGTGTGCCGGGTAACTTCGATGGGACCGTCGTACTGGATATTACAAGTGCCGTTGAGCGGAGTGGAGTTAATTACTAATCTGCCTTTGGCGGCGCTGGGGATGTTAGAGAAGTTGAAGGGGATGCTCTGGCTTGCGGCGGGGAAGGCACGAGTAACATGGGCGTGGACGTGATAGCCACCTCCCTGCCCCAGCGTGTGACCGCTGTTGCCGACGATTGCCAGGGCTTGGCCGACCTCGACTCGCTGACCGGATTTAACGACGAATGTGCCGGTGCGGAGGTGGGCGTAGTGGCTGAATTCGCCGTTCTCGTGCTGGATGGTGATGAAATTTCCGAAGCTGCGACCGTGGGAGTTTTGTCGCTCGCCGCGATCAAAGGCGTACACAATGCCGCCCCTCATCGCCGAGACACAGCCGCCGCTGCGCAGACTGACCGGAGCGATATCCCAGGCATGGAGACTGCGGCCCCAATGGGAAGTGCCTCCGTAGGGGGACTGCGTGATGATCCATTGTTCGCCGGCGGCAGTGGGGAGCGCGTAACCCTGCTCGCTCTCTACGAGGAGGCGGGCTGGCGCGCTTTGGGTACCGTCGGTATTCTTGACGACGACCCAATACTCGCCTGGTGCGAGATGCGCGGGGTAGCGTGCGGTGATGCGGCCTTGATCTACCGTTTGGGCCTGCATGGAGGCGATGAATTGCCAGGCGTTGGCGGGGCTGTAAATCGCGAGGTGGACGACGGTCTCGGCATTGAGGCCCGCGACATCGAGTTGGAGTTCTGTTTCTGTCGCGCTGCGTTCGATGCGGCCGACACGACGGACAGCTAGCCCTTTGGCGGAAGCGGCATCACCCCTGATCGTGAACTTGCGTTCGTGGAGAACTGTGCCCCGGGCCACAATGCGGACGCTCCACTCCCCAGGTTTGCCCGCCTGCTCGAAGCCCGCCAAGGGCATCTGGGTGACGAAACACATCAAGGGGGCGGAGGGGAGTTGTTCATAATTCAGAAACTCCATTACTTGAGCGCCGGGGGCGAGCCACTCTACTGTGAGACCGCTGATGCCCGAGCCCCGGGCAAGCAGGAAACGGAAGAAGATCTGCCGCTCTGTGTTCTCAATGGACGTGACGGGGCGACCGACGGCACAACGGTCTTCGCTGGCAGAAAGGGAGAGGGTGCTCTCGGTGACTTTTTGCGCTGTTGCCAGGCTGGAGAGCAGCGAGAGCAATACGAAGTGCTTCAATTTCATTTGGGACAGAGGTCCAAAGGGGAGTATCGGCTGGATGGAGGGGATTCTGCAGGCAACAAAATTGGATTTAGGCTTCCCTTGGGGAGCGATTCCCTGTATCATCCGCCCATGTCCAACGATTCCTCCCCAAACCGACTTGAGTTTTCAGCGGAAGCAATTCCTTATTTCGTCCGCACAATTCTGTTCGGACTCTCGACCCTAGTCTATGTTCCCGCAGCGGAACAATTCACGAAATTGATGCACTACATTACAAGTCATTTACGATTTGCCGATGGAACTACGGTTGCGTATGGCGGTGGCCCAAGCGATGTAAAGCAGCCGTTAATCGGCGTAACGATCCTGATCTGGGCACAGATTCTGCTGAGTTTGATGTTCAGCGATCCGCTAGTGAGTATCGGCGTTTCAATTGCAATATCGTTCGCTTATGGCTATGTTTCCTATCAATTGATCCGGACAGTTGCACCTCTTTGCGTTACAAGCAATGGGAGCCGACTGACTTTCGCCGGGAGTCTTGAGGAATATCTGAAGTGGCAGTTGATGATTACCGGCTGCACATTATTGCCGTCACTTTTGGCTTATGTGTTGCCGCAGAGCGGATTGATTGGAGGTGTATTAAGCATAGCGAGCGCGCTGCTGGCCTTTGGGTTGTTTGCATTTGTGTACGTGCTGAGTTTGAGGTGGACTGCTTCAAAAGTAGCAGGTGGATCGCGGATAGCGAGTTTTGATGCCGAACCCATTCATTTGGCGGGAATGATGATTGGCTTGGGATTGGGATCTATCTTCATCGTAACGATCCCGTGGGTATTCACCTGGTACATGAAGTGGTTATGCAGCCAGTATTCGTTGCCGGCCCGAGCGGCGGTAGCGGCAGATGGATATTCTGTTTAGCATGCGTGCTGGTTTCATCTTTTGGCTCGGCGTCCTCTGCTTTGGCGCCGAGCCGCAATACTCACCTTTAAAACAGGTGAATCGCGGGAATGTACAGAAGTTGGTGAAGGCCTGGGAATATGACACCAGGGATGCCTTTGCGGGTTCTGAAATGCAGTGCCGCCCGGTGTTTGCCGGTGGCGTGTTGTATGCGACGACGCCCAAGGGGCGGCTCGTCGCCATCGACGCGGCGACTGGGTTTGAGCGCTGGTCGTTTGATCCGAATCCGAAGGGGCAGCGGGCGGGCAAGTTTCGCAATCGCGGTATCACGCTGTATCAAGCCAGTGGGGTAACGCGGGTGTTCTTTAGTGTGCGGCAATTCGTTTATGCCGTCGATGCGAAGACCGGGAAGCTTGTGCCGGGTTTTGGCGAGGGCGGCAAGATTGATTTGCGCGAGGGCCTGGGCAGGCCCGCACAGACACTTTCGGTGACAAACACCACACCGGGAGTTGTTTATCGCGACTTACTGATTCTAGGCACGCTGGTAAGTGAGGATTTGCCCTCGGCACCGGGCTTCATTCGCGCCTGGGATGTCCATACGGGCAAATTACGCTGGACTTTTCATACGATTCCACAGCCGGGGGAATTTGGTTACGACACTTGGCCGAAGGGCGCGCATGAGATCACGGGAGGGGCTAATAGCTGGGCGGGAATGACGCTCGACGCCAAACGCGGCGTTGTTTTTGTTCCAACAGGCAGCGCGAGTTTCGACTTTTATGGCGCAAATCGTATCGGCGATAACCTGTTTGCGAATTGTCTGCTGGCGCTGGATGCTGCGACGGGAGAACGCAAGTGGCACTTCCAGTTTGTGAAGCACGATGTGTGGGATCGCGATTTGCCGACGGCACCCGTACTGGTGAATGTGAAGCGGGCCGGGAAGAATGTGGAGGGGGTTGCGCAAGCGACGAAATCCGGTTTTGTGTTTGTGTTCGATCGCGATACGGGGAAGCCGCTTTTCGATCTGGTGGGGATGGATGTACCGCCTTCCGACATACCCGGAGAGAAGCTCGCGACCCGGCAGGTGTTGCCGGTGAAGCCACCTCCCTTTGCACGGCAGCAGGTGACGGAGGCCACTTTGACGCATCGCACGCCGGGGGCTCATGCGGCGGTAGCGGAACAGTTTGCCAAATACAAGAGCGGGCCGCAGTTTACGCCGCCAACGATGGAAGGCACGATGGTGTTTCCAGGCTTTGATGGCGGTGCGGAGTGGGGCGGGCAGGCGTTTGATCCCGAGACCGGACTGTTTTATGTGAACTCGAATGAGATGGCCTGGGTGTTGCGTATCGTTCCTCGTCCGGGAGGGAATGCGGATGGCAAGGCGCTGTATTTGCAGAACTGCGCGAGTTGCCATCGCGCGGATCTGGCAGGGACGCCGCCGGAATTTCCGGGCCTCGTGAATATCGGCAAGAAGCTTTCGACGGACGACTTACGCACCGTGATCCGCGAGGGTGCGGGCAGGATGCCGGCCTTCTCAAAACTGAGCCGTTTTGAATTGCGGGCACTCGTGAATTATGTGGCGACGGGGGCCAATGAGAAGGTGGCGGCGACGGATCAGAGTCTGAACCCGGTGCTGCCTTACACGACCGATGGATACAACAAGTTTCTCGATCCGGACGGGTATCCAGGGATCAGCCCGCCGTGGGGGACGCTGAGTGCGGTGGATCTGAATGCGGGGACGATCGCGTGGCAAGTGCCGCTCGGCGAGTATCCGAAGCTGGAGCAGCCGGATACGGGAAGTGAAAATTATGGGGGACCGATTGTGACGGCGTCGGGGCTGGTGTTCATTGCCGCGACGAATTTCGATAACAAGATCCGGGCCTTCGACAGTAAGTCGGGGAAGCTGTTGTGGCAGGCGGAATTGCCCGCCGCAGGGAATGCGACGCCGGAGGTGTATGAGTGGCAGGGCCGACAGTACATCGTGATCGCATGCGGCGGCGGCAAGAGCGGTGCGCCATCGGGCGGGAAGTATTTGGCGTTTGCACTGCCGAAAGAATGAGTTTTGTGTCAACGTTTTTGTCTTGGGGAACGTTGTACTTGCAGACGCACCATGTTTGAGTTGACTGCACCGTTCGGGATTCCGCTGGAGGCCAGTTCGCCGCTGTCGTTCGACGACCTTGTCGCACGGCATCAGGCGATGGTGTTTCGTACGGCGTGGCGGATGTTGGGGTCGCCTGCGGATGCCGAAGATGTAGCGCAGCTCGTGTTGCTCAAGCTTCATGGATACCGTGGAGAGCCGAGCGCGGCATGGATTTATAGAGTGACCGTAAACCTGTGTCGCGACCTGATCCGCAAGCGGAAGAGGGGGTGCTTGAGCTGCTGGTTGCGGGGACGCAGACGCCGGAAGAGCAGTTTGAGCAGGCCGAGAGGCGTCTTCGTTTGGCGTTGTGGATTGCGCGGCTACCGGAGCGGGAGCGGGCGTGTCTGGTGTTGCGGGATCTTGAGGGACTGAATAGCCGCGAGGTTGCAGCGA
Source organism: Bryobacter sp. (assembly GCA_046594355.1). GTDB lineage: Bacteria > Acidobacteriota > Terriglobia > Bryobacterales > Bryobacteraceae > Bryobacter. Next base: position 817 of record JBKJSR010000490.1, on the reverse strand, counting down.
TCCTCGAGTGTTCGGAAGAGACCGTGCGGAGCGCGATTCATCGGGCAAAGGAGAAGCTGAAGCAATGGATGAGCTAGAGATTTTATTGAATGATTTACGCGAGGAGGCGCTGCCCGTGGATTCGCTTGCCCGCATCGCGCCGCGAGTGCAGCGGACGCTGCGGCGACGGCGGATGACGCGCTTGGCGCTAACGACAGCGGCGGTAATGGCTGTATCGGTGTTGAGTTTGTACCGTGCGCCACTGGATGTTCCCTTGCCCGAGCCTGGAGAGGCAATCATCGCCGTACCGGATTTACTTTTGACGATTCCCGCGCCCGCGACACTCTCTTATCGCCGCGCAAAACCGAAGGCTATCGTTGTGGGCGAAGGCACGCTGCAGTTGGCTTCGACCGACCAGAATGTAGTGATTTATTGGAGTCTCTAATGAAACTTTTAGTGCTTTTGATGATGCCTGGGTTGCTGTTTGCGCAGGCCCAGCGAGTGAACCGGTTCATGGAGTATGAACCGGACGGGACGGATCAGGTGCAGCGCTTCGAGAAATTGCTTGCTCCGTTGAACGTGGGCTTTCTTCCCGAGCCTACGCTAAAGCTGATCCATATATGGGGCCCGAGTAAGGAGAGCGTCGATGAAGCGGAGCAGTTGATTCGGCGCTATTACAAGCCGAAGCCGACGGTAGCTCCAGCAATCAGGGATCGGAATGTTGAAATCACTTTGCACATCCTGTTGGGGAAGTCGGGTGGTACAGAGCCGAGTGATGCGCCGCCTGCGCTCAATGCCGTGATTGCCCAGTTAAAGCAGGTCACTTCCTTAACGAGCT
>JBKJSR010000423.1:0-7281 GCA_046594355.1 Bryobacter sp. | reverse complement strand
CGCTAACAGGGGATCTGACGAAGGCGGATAAGAGTTTGCAGTCGTCAGGCAGTATTTATGTTAACACCAAACCATTGGAGGTACAACGTATTTAACTACTTTCATCAAGTTTTTTTTAGGGAGATGCAAGAAATTGCTTGCTGCGAGCGAATTTTGAGCCGATTAGGCGTTTCGAGTGTAACAGGACACGATGCAAACGAGCGTAAGCGAGCCAGGGCATTTGCTGATTGCATTGCTGCAAGTTCAAGCAGTGGCGGCTGAGGCAGAGCAGAGAGTTATGCCGGCAAAGAATTGAACAGCGCAACCGATTGAGCAGGCCGACACAGTAGCATTTACGGAGAGTCCTGACGATATGGTGCATGACCATGCGGTGTCCTTGCCAAAAGGGCCGCATCCTGAAACGGAAGCCACCTCTCAGAGGCTGGCAATGCTGGAATTGAACGAGGCAATTGCGAAGATGTTGGAATTGCTGAACAAGCGTCTCCAGAATCTCGAGCCGCAGGAAATCAGCCTGAAGAGTCTGGAACCGCTTGCGAAGTCGTTGACGGAGGCGCTCGGGGGAACTGAAACAGAGTATTTACGAAGTCGAAGAGCGGCAGTCGGCCACGATGGAATCTGCGCTCAAGCACAGGGAATGGGACAGTAATTGCGAGACATAGGATTCCCAGTACCTGATTGAGATCGAAGCAATCAGAGTAAAGGCGCAACTCGAGATCGACCGGATCTTGCGTGCGATTTGGCTGGGCACGGGGATTGCCGCAGCCTGTGCTGTGGCGGCGCTGTACCTGTTCCGCAATTGACGGGCTGGCTCTTGTTAAAGTCGAAGGAATGGCCCGCGCTTATTCCTCCGAACCCAGAAACGTTGCCCTAGTCCACACTTCGCTCCGTAAAATCGTAACCTCAATCCCCGCTCCAGGCTCTATTGCGACGATTGAGCAGCTTCACCGAAACGAACCCATCGCCATGCAAGGACAGCCCCCGGTGGTTTGGGATCATGCCGAAGGGTTTCAGGTCTTCGACAAATGGGGCAACTGCTGGATCGACTGGTCGAGCGGCGTGCTGATCACCAATGCGGGGCATGGCCGCAAAGAAATCATCGAGGCGATCGTGCGGCAGGCGCAATCCAAACTATTGACCAATTATTGCTTTCCGAGCGAGATACGGGCCGAACTCACACAGCGGCTGATCGATCTTTTGCCAGCCCCACTCAATAAAGTATTTTTGCTGACAACAGGATCGGAAACCGTCGAATGCGCGATCAAGCTTTCGCGTGCGCACGCACTGAAGCACCATGGTCGCGAGAAGCACATCATCGTCAGCTACGAAAAGGCCTTTCACGGGCGCACGCTCGGTAGCCAGCAGGCAGGCGGGATTCCGTCACTCAAAGAATGGATCGTCAATCTGGACCCGGGATTTGTGCAGGTTCCCTTTCCCGACGGTTTTAGAACGCCGGATACGAGTTTTGAATTCTTTCTCGAAAATCTGAGCCGTCAAAGGGTAAAACCAGACCAGATTGCGGGCGTGATGCTTGAGACCTATCAGGGCGGCAGCGCCAGTTTTGCGCCGGTGGAGTACATGAAGAAGATGTACGAGTGGACACGCGAGCACGACATCATTCTGACTTGCGATGAGGTTCAGGCAGGCTTTGGGCGAACAGGCAAGCTTTGGGGATTTGAACATTACGGAATCGTGCCGGACCTCACGACCTGGGGCAAAGGTGTATCGAGTTCGCTGCCGCTGGCATTTGTGGCAGGCCGCCCGGATTTGATGGATCTATTTCCATCGGGAAGCATGACGAGCACGCATACTGGCAACCCGGTGTGTTGCGCCGCAGCACTGGCCTCGATCGACCTGGTGCTGAAAGAGGACCTGAGTGGCAACGCCGCGAGGCTGGGGGCCTTGCTGCTCGACCGCTTGAGGGCATTGCAGGAGAAGTATCCAGACGTGATTGCGAGTGTCGATGGCAAGGGCCTGGTTGCGGGGATGGCCTGCGTCAAGGCGGGCACGCTCGACCCCGATCCCGACCTTGCCTTTCAGATCGTCAACAGCATGATGGAGAAGGGCGTGCTGCTCTTCTCGCCCGTGGGCTTTGGCGGGGCGACAATCAAAATTTGCCCGCCACTTTGCATCACCGAAGAAGCAGTTCTTGAATCGACGGCGGTGCTGAGCGAATGCTTCGCCGAAGTGCTGGCCGCCCAATGAAGATGCACGTTAGCGTCGTCGGCGGCGGGATGATCGTACACGATCAGATACTTCCGTCGCTCTATCAACTGCGGCGGCGCGGGCTGGTGGGGAACATCACGGTGTGTGCGCGGCGCAAGGAAACGCTCGATTCGCTGGCCGCAAATGAGCGTATCGCAACTGCGTTTCCCGGAGAGAGCTTTACTGCGACGACTGCGCCTTATCAGGACGTGCTGGCCAATGCAGCCGAGCGGAACCTGGCGATCATTGCCCTGCCCGACCAGATCCACTTTGATGCTGTGATGACCGCGATCGAAGCGCAGCAGCATGTGATTTGCGTGAAGCCGCTGGTACAGAAAATTCAGCAGGCGACGCTGGTCGAGAAGGCGGCCCGGGATCGCAATCTTTTTGTGGGCGTCGAGTATCACAAGCGCTTTGACGACCGGGCGCTGATGGCCCGCGACCGCTACCGGCAGGGACTGTTTGGCGACTTCAAGCTGGGTACGGCGCGGCTGTTCGAGAAATGGTATTACCGACATTCGAATTTCCAGAACTGGTTCTCGATGGAGAATTCCGATGCGTTTACCTACATCGGTTGCCACTATGTGGACCTCGTGCATTTCATCACGGGCCTGATGCCGGTGAGTATTTCAGTAGCAGGAGTGCCGGAGCGTTTTCCGAACGGGACCGAGGCCTGGATGTGGACCGATGCCCGCGTGAAATGGTCCAACGGTGCAATCCTGAACGTGCAGAATGCGCTGGGTTATCCGGATCAGGGGCCGGGGTCGAATACGCAGGGGATGACGCTCTGGTGCAGTCAGGGCGACAGCGGCGGATTTCTCAATCACATCGATTCGCATCGCGGCCTAGAGTATTGCTATGTGGATGGCGCTTATTCCGAACCGAGCCCCGACTATATGCAGTATGTGCCGAATCATCTTGGCCCCGGGGAGCATGTTGTAGGCTACGGCTATCGCTCGATCGAAGCGCTAGTGGAAGCGGCGCAGAGCGTTGAAGCCAACCCCGATGCGCTCGCGAGCATTGAAAAACAGGGGATTGTGGCGACGGCGGGCAATTCCAGCTATAACGAACTGGTGACCGAGGCGGCCCGTTTGAGCCTCGAAAACGACGGCCGCGAAGTGCTGATTCAATACGGAGTTTTGCCTTTTGTTCACCTAAAGAGTTATCTCTAGAGAGTGGGCAATTTCCTTTTTGATTTTCCGGAAGACGATGCGACACGCAACGCGATTCCGATTCCGCGCCGCGAATCGGTGATGCAGGCAATTCATCGATTTGAGGAGATCGCGACTAAGCCGGAATCGCCTGTAAGGTCGATCCGTCATATGCCTGCCCGCGAGGGCCAGTATGCGGAGATCCCGGCGGGAGTAGATGCCCGGCTGGCGAATGCACTGGTGAGCCGGGGGATCGGCAAGCTTTATTCGCACCAGGCCGCCGCGTTTGAACATGTACATGCGGGCCGCAACGTGGTGATCGTAACGCCGACGGCTTCTGGCAAGACGCTCTGCTACAACTTGCCGGTACTGAACAAGCTGCTGGCAGAACCTGGTGCCCGGGCGCTGTATCTTTTTCCGACCAAGGCCCTGGCCGAAGATCAATTGAACGAATTGCATGGCGCAGTCGAGCAGATGGGCTCGGACCTGAAGTGCTTTACTTACGACGGCGACACGCCGCAGGATGCGCGGCGGGCGATCCGGGAGCGGGCAAATGTCGTGCTTACCAATCCCGACATGCTGCATTCGGGCATACTGCCGCACCATACGAAGTGGGCAAAGCTGTTCGAGAACCTGCAGTACATTATCGTGGACGAGCTGCATTACTATCGCGGCGTTTATGGCAGTCATCTGGCGAATATCTTTCGCCGCCTGCGCCGACTGTGTGAGTTTTATGGATCAAAGCCACAGTACATCTGCTGTTCGGCGACGATTGCGAATCCGAAGGAGCTAGCCGAGAAGATCAGCGCCGAGCCTTTTTCTCTGGTGGATGTGAATGGCGCGCCGTCGGGCGAGAAGTTTTTTGTGATGTACAACCCGCCGGTGGTGAACCGGCAATTGGGGATTCGCCGCAGCTATCTGCACGAAAGCCGGCGGATCGCGATCGAGGCGATCCAGCGCGGGCAACAGACGCTCGTGTTCGCCAATAACCGGCTGGCTACCGAAATTCTGATCACCTATCTGAAGGATGCGATCGAGAAGGGGCCGACCTCGCAGGGCATGATCCGCGGGTATCGTGGCGGCTACCTGCCGAAGGAGCGGCGGGAGATTGAAGCCAAGCTGCGTTCGGGGGATATAAGGGGAGTGGTGGCGACGAATGCGCTGGAACTGGGGGTGGACATTGGTTCGCTCGATGCGGTTATCCTTGCCGGCTATCCCGGTACGATTGCCTCTACCTGGCAGCGATCGGGCCGCGCGGGCCGCCGTCAGAACACGTCGCTGGCCGTGATGGTGGCGAGCTCGGCACCTCTCGACCAGTTCATCGTCGAGCACCCGGAATATTTTTTTGGACAGCCGCCGGAACGGGCGACGATTAACCCGGACAATACAGAGATTCTGATCAATCACCTGAAGTGCGCGGCTTTTGAATTGCCAGTGAAAGAAGGCGAGAAATTTGGCCCGCACGACACCGGAGAGTTGTGTCAGTTTCTGGCCGATCTTGGGCTGGTGAATCATTCGGCGAAAGCGTGGCACTGGACGAGCGACAGCTATCCGGCCGACGCCATCAGCTTGCGCGCCGTTACGAGCGACAACTTTGTCGTGATCGACGTTACGAAGGACAATGCCGTGATTGCGGAGGTTTCGTTCCCTGTCGCGCTGGTTACTCTGCATGAGAAGGCGATTTATCTGCACGAGGCGCGGCAGTATCAAGTCGAGAAATTCGACTATGAACAGCGCAAGGCTTTTGTCCGGCGCGTCGATTGCGATTACTTTACAGACGCGATCGATTACACGCAGGTGAAGGTGCTGGAGGAGATCGACCAGCGGCCGATTCAACTGGCGCGGGCCTGCCACGGAGATGTGCGCGTGAACCGGCAGATTGTCGGATTCAAGAAGATAAAGTTTTACACGCTGGAGAATATTGGGGCCGGCAATTTGTCGATGCCCGAGCAGGAGATGCATACGACCTCGTGGTGGCTGCATTTTCCGGCGGCCTTTCTCAATCAGATGGAAAGCTATACACCATCGGAACGCGCGAATGGGCTCGCGGGATTGGCGAATGCTTTGCGCGCGGTAGCAGCATTGCTCGTGATGTGCGACCCGCGCGACATTGGCACTGCATTGACTGAGGAGATTGCGGGAGGGGTAGTGGCGTGGGAGCCGAATCTTTATCTTTACGACACTTATCCGGGTGGCATCGGGCAATCGCAGCCTTTGTATAACCAGACCAAGCGGCTGATCGAGGGGGCGGAGGAGTTGATCTCGCGTTGCGGTTGTGAGGCGGGTTGCCCGTCGTGCGTTGGCCCTACGGGTGAGATTGGCGAGAAGGGCAAAGCGGCGGCGCTGTTTGTACTGGAGCTGTTGCGTGCTGGGGTTGCGCCGGCGATCACTCACGACGAAGCGCCCTTTTAGGGACTTTGCGGGCGATGTAGACTAGGCGCAATGCTGCCGCTGTTTGCATGGTTGCTGTTTGCGTCCGGGCCTGGCGATCCGCAACTGCTTGTCAGCGGCATCGATAGCCTGGGAGCGCCGACGCGCGATGGCCGCTATCTCACGCATGTTCACGAAGGCAATCTTGCATTGCGGGATCTTGAGCGTGGCGAAGATCGCATACTCACGACCAAGGCGGCTGGATCGCGGGAGTTTGCTTATTTTTCCGTTCCTTCGCGTGACGGCAGTCAGATCGCGTATGCGTGGTTTAACGCGGAAGGCTTCTACGAGCTCCGCATCATTGGCCGGGCGGGCGGGGTGCCGCGTACGATCTATCGCAACCCGGAGGCGGGCTTTGTGCAGCCGACCGCATTTACTCCCGATGGGGGAAAGATTCTCACTCTGTTGTTCCGCAAGGACAATACGAGTCAGATTGTGCTGATCCCGAGCGATGGCGGCAGGGCGGAGACGCTGCGTTCGCTGCAGTGGGTTTATCCGAAGCGGATGGATTTATCTCCAGACGGGAAGCAGGTGGTTTACGACAGTTTCCGGCCCGGATCGACAACGGAAAGAGCGATCTATCTGTTGTCGCTGGACGGATCGGTGGAAAGCGCTTTGACACCGGAGCCGGGGTCCTATCTGTTTCCGCTTTTTTCGCCCGATGGTACGAGCATCGTGTATTGCGGCGGTGAAGGAGAGTCTCTTGATCTTTGGCAGAAGCCTCGCGGTGGCGGCAAGGCAACGCGACTGGCTGCAAGTCTGGGGCGGGCATTGCCTATGGGCATCACCAGCGATGGCCGACTGTTCTTTGGCTTGCGCAACGGAGCCTCCGACATTTATACATTTCCTTATCCAGAGCTTGGGGCGGCGAAGCGGGCGACGCTGCGTTTTGCGGGGCTGAATCGTGCGCCGGCCTGGTCCCCCGATGGACGGCAAATGGCTTATCTGTCCCGGCGGGGAGCGGAGAACTTCGGCCAGGAATCGCGTACGATCGTGATCCGCGACTGGGACGCGGAGAGTGAGCGGGGGTTGAATCCGAAGCTGGCTTACCTCGACCGGATCAGTTGGTCTTCGCTTGGGCTGGTAGTCAGTGGCAGCGACGGCAAGGGGCGCGGTGGAGTATTTTTGGTGGATGCCAATACCGGACTAACGCGTGCGCTGGTTGCGACGCATGGGGCTCCGTTTCGCGGCTATCCCGCCGTGCTTGCCGCCGATGGGACGCTGTACTTTTTGCGCGATGGCCAACTCTTTCGCCAAGCCACGGGGGAGAGCGGCGAGGCCACTGCGGTGGACTTCAAGCTGAAGCAGACTCGTCTGCTCGCTCTGGCCCTTTCGCCCGATGCGAAGAAGCTGGCAGTGAGCAGCGCCGAGCAGGGCATACGCATTCTTTCCTTACCCAATTGTCAGGTCATCGCGGAACTGGGTATTCCAGGCAGCACGGAACTTTCGTGGGGCAGTGTGCTGCTGGCGGGGAGAGAGAGTCGGCTCTTTGAGGTTC
>JBKJSR010000400.1:0-4290 GCA_046594355.1 Bryobacter sp. | reverse complement strand
CGCGGGTTGAATTGCAGTGTACTTGTTCCCGATCTGGAGAATCGGGAACAAGTACACTGCAATTCAACCCGCGTTCCAGCGGCATCGCCGAAGTGACTGCGGCGCTTTCCACGTTTGGAATCGCGGCCAATCGTTCCAGCCCTTTCGCGAAGAATTGGCTGGCCTTTGCGCTCGTGTTGTAGCGATCGCCACGCAGAGACATCTGGGCCGCAATCACTCTCGACTCATCCACTCCACTGGAAAGCGACATCGAATCGAGCAGCCCACGCAACAAGACTCCCGACCCAGCCAGCAGTAAAACGCTCAATGCCACTTCAACCACAACCAGCGTCCGGCGAATTGCAGCGCCGCCGCGCCCTGCGGAAGCTTTCGAACCGCCGTCCTTCATCGCCTCGACCGGATCCACACTCCCCACCATCCAGGCGGGCACCAATCCAAACAGCAGCCCAGTCAATATGGAAATTCCCATCGCATAGCCAAAAACAAGCCCATCGATCTCCACCGTCCAGATTCTTTCCATGGGCACGGGGCTGCTCACGATCAGAAGCACCAGCATCAACCTCGCAAAGACAAGCCCCGCCACTCCACCCAGCAGCGCCAGTAACAGGCTTTCCACCAGCATCTGCCTCGCAAGGCGGAATCGGCCGGCACCAAGACTCGCCCGGATTGCCATCTCCCTCCCGCGCACGGTAGCCCTGGCTAACATCAGGTTAGCCAGATTCACGCAAGCGATGAGCAAAATCAATCCCACGGCACCACTTAGTAACATCAGCGGCTCGCGAAAGCCTCGTCCAGCCGAACTGCCATATCCTTCAAGAGTAATCGCCAGATCCGGCGACTGCCGCTTATACTCGGCCTTCGTCAAAGCCTGTATCAGCCGCGTACATTCTTCCGCTGCCCGGCTGGGATTCACGCCTTCCTTCAGGCGGCCAAAAACCCTTGTGTTTTGCCCATCCTGGATCGGCCGCACCGTCATCGGCAGATAGACATCGACATCGCGGGCTGGAAATACAGCCGGCAAAACGCCAACTACCGCATAAATCTGCCCGCCAAGATTCAAGGCCTGCTCCATCTCGCCGCCAAGCGCCCCCTGCCAAAACGAATGCGTCACGATCCCAACCGTCGCCCCGCCCGCGTCTTCCTCTCCGCGCTCAAAACTGCGGCCCATTTGGGGCTCAATTCCCAAGGCACGAAAGTAGTCGGCCGAGACGCGCATCACCCGCACTTCTTTGGCCGAATCCTTCTTCAGCCAGTTCACCTGCCCTTTGTCGCGTGACGCGGCCACATAGGCAAAGCTTTTCGACTGATCGCGAAACTCCATAAACTGACGACTATCAAACACTGGCCAACCCGTGCGGCCACGCTGCGATTTAGTGATGTCCTTCAGTGTCTCGGGTTGCGGATAAGGTGCCTGGCGCAATAGCGCCGCATTCACCAAAGTAAAGATCGCAGTGTTGGCACCAACCCCCAGTGCCATCGTCAAAACCGCCACGGCGCAGTAACCGGGAGCAAGCCGCAATTGCCGGAAAGCGAGCCGTAAGTCTGCTACGAAGTCATCGATCCAGAGAATTCCACGCACTTCCCGGTGCCGGTCCTTTTGCATCTCGATACTGCCAAACTCGCGCCTGGCCCGCCGGCGCGCTTCTTCCCCGCTGTGTCCCTCACTTCGAAATTTAGCCTCGAGCATTGCCAGGTGATGTGCGAACTCCTCTTCCATTCGGCGCTCGAGCGCGCTTCGCCGGAACAAATCCAGAATTCGTCTCATTGGCCCTCCAACAAGCGGGTCATTAAAGCCACCATCGCCTGCCACTGCTCCATCTCGGCGTCCAGTTGCTTGCGCCCGCTTTTGGTAAGCGAATAGTAGCGGGCCTTGCGGTTGTTGTCGCTCGGGCCGTACTCGCTTTGCACCCAACCTTTTTGTTCCAGACGAATCAGGGCCGGATACAAAGTTCCCTGATTCAAAAACAGCAGGCCTTCGCTTATCTGCTGTACTCGCTGCGCAATGCCATAGCCGTGTTGCGGCCCCAGCAGGGAGAGAGTTTTCAGCACGATCAGATCGAGAGTGCCCTGCAAAATGTCGTGACGTTTCTTCATGTTGATTGCCAAAAGGAGAGTTCTTCCTATTGTACGGCTACAGGAGCAAATCGTTCCAACTATTTTTTCTGAGATACGCTACATCCAGTGCACGCCCTACTACTGCTCCTTCTCGCCCAGAACTTCCAGCCCACTACCCTCGCGACAGACCTCAAGGGCGGCTATCAGGTTCTCGCCGCCGACCTCAATAAAGACGGCCACCCCGACCTCCTCGCGCTTGCAATGGGCCTCGAACAACTCAACTGGTTTGAAAACCCCGGTGCCCCCGGCAAGCTTTGGAAGCGGCACACGCTTCTTTCCAACATCCGCTCGCCCGTCAACGCCGCCGCTCTCGACACCGACGGCGATGGCATCCCCGAAATTCTCCTCGCCCACGAATTCTCCAACATCCCGGATCGTCTCAAAGGGATCGTTTCCCTGCTCACACACGACGGCGCTCCAGATCGCCCCTGGTCCCGCAAAGACATCGACGCCATCCCGACATCTCACCGCATCCGGGTCGCCAATGGCGCCTTCATCAACGCTCCCCTCTCCGATCCCAAAACCGCTCCGCCCGACTATCGCGGCAAGATCCCGCTCACCGCTTATCCCAAACAAAACCTCAAGCCCACGCTCATCAACGACGAAGACTCCGGCGTCATGCACGGCCTCTCCGTTTATGACTTCAATGGCGATGGCCGCGACGATCTACTGACCGCCAGCTTCAACGGAATTGCGCTCCTCACCGCAAAAAAAGACGGCACTTACTCTCGCCGTATTCTTCACGCCGGCAACTCTCAGCCCTGGCCCAAATCCGGATCGAGCGAGATCACTGTCGCCAAGGCCGCCGGCAAGAAATTCCTCGCCGCCATCGAGCCTTGGCACGGCAACGAATTGGTCGTCTACACACCCAAGGGCAAGACCTACACCCGCACAGTCCTCGAAGCGAAGTTGAATGAAGGCCACGCGCTGCTGTCTGTCGATCTCGACGGCGACGGCAACGACGAAGTTGTCTACGGCTCCCGCAAAGGCGACCTCACATTGCGCTACGTCCGTTACGACATGGCTGCAAAAGCATGGAAGATTATTTCTATCCTCGACGGAAAAATCGCCACCAGTTCCTGCGCCGCCGCCGACTTCAACGGCGACCGCCGCCCCGATCTCGCCTGCATCGGCGGTTCCACGCAAAACCTGATCCTCTTTGAAAATCTTCCCTAGCCAAAACAAAATCCGATAGGATATCCACCATGAGCACCCGTCGCGCCCTCATCCAGTCCGCAGCCGTTGCTGCCGCAGCCCAATCCCTTTCGCAGCGCCTCAAGGCTGCGGATCTCGTCACCAAGGGGAACATCAATCACTCCGTATGCAAGTGGTGCTACCCCAAGATCTCTCTCGATGATCTCTGCCTCTCCGCCAAGTCGATTGGCCTCACGTCGATCGAATTGCTCGGCCCGGCCGACTGGCCCACCCTTGCTAAGCACGGGCTGACTTGCGCCATGACGACGGCCCCAAACATCGAAGGACTCGGCGGCATCGCCAAGTCCTTCAATCGCGTGGAACACCACGACAAGCTGATCGAAGTCTATTCCGACTGGATCCCCAAAGCCGCCGCAGCGGGCATCAAAAACCTGATCTGCTTCTCGGGCAATCGCGATGGCCTCGACGACGAGAAAGGCATCGACAACTGCGCCCTCGGCCTCAAACGACTGATGAGTCTTTGCGAAAAACACAAGGTCAACCTCGTCATGGAGTTGCTCAATTCGAAGGTCAATCACAAGGATTACCAGTGCGATCGCACCGCCTGGGGTGTCGAACTTTGCAAGCGCGTCGGCTCTCCCAACATGAAATTGCTCTATGACATTTACCACATGCAAATCATGGAAGGCGACGTCATCGCAACCATCCGCACCAGCCATCCCTACTTCGCCCACTATCACACCGGCGGCGTCCCCGGCCGCAATGAGATCGACGATTCGCAGGAGCTGTTCTACCCCGCCATCGTCAAGGCAATTGTAGCGACCGGCTTCAAAGGCTTTATCGCCCAGGAATTCATTCCCAAGCGTCCCGACGTGCTGGCCTCCCTGCGCCAGGGCGTCTCCATCTGCGACGTTTAGATCCATGGGCCGGTGTCTAATGCCCCCGTCTTTTTAAATGCGCTGCTTTCAGCCATAGCGCGGACGGCTGGTTCGTGGAGCCCGGCTCCCATGGCGCATTAAG
>JBKJSR010000145.1:0-2687 GCA_046594355.1 Bryobacter sp. | reverse complement strand
ACCGTCGCCGCCCCGGAAGTAATACTTGGCTTCGGCAAACAAAACACCAAACTGCCCGTCAATTGGCTTAGCGTCATTGGCGATCGTTGGCAAGTCTTCGACCACATGCTCCGTGGCACTCGGATGATGGAATTCACCGCCGGCCCCGTCCCGGAATCGCTATACCGCGGCATTGCCCTCCACCTCCTCTTCTTCGGTGGGCTGCTCGCCGCACTCTGGACCCGCAACAGAATGGCCCTCATCCTCTACACCACAGCCGCAGGTGTCTGGGCCTGGAATCTTATCTTCCCCGATGCCGGACGCATGCACCACGTCCTCTTGATGGCCCCCCTCTGGCACATTGCTGCTGGCATTGCCTTGGCCACCCTCGCCATCCCCGTGCGGGTCATCGTGCTGCTCGTCATCCTCTTCGCGGGTTGGGATGCCGCACGCTGTTACCAGTGGTATGCGACCCGCCTCGCCGCAACGGGCGGCATCAACCACTGGAGCAACATGACGATCGCAGCAGCAGACTGGTTAACCGCTAGACCACAACTCGAACCCGTCACAACTTCGTGGGGCATCGCTCGTCCCCTATTCGTCTTGAGCGGCGGCAAAGTAGATCCCCTCGAACTAAACACCGAAGATGATCCTGCGACCGCCCGCACACTGATTCAGAGAGACCGGCAGCTTTGGCTCGTCTCCAGTGTGATGCCCATCTACGAAGAGCAATGGCAACGCATCGTCGCGCTTGCCGCCACTCTCGACAAACGCCCCATTCAAGTCGCCAACTTCCCCGCACGCGTTGGCCATGTCCACATCGCCGCCTACCGCTTCGATCTACCCGGCACGCAACCAACGAAATGGCTCCCCCGACTTCAAACTGAATTCCCGCTAGACAGCGGGTGGCAGATTCTCCGCTTCCGACTCAATGGCATAGCCGATCGACAATCGGACAATCTGACAATCCATTGGCTCGACGGCCAGGGAAAGACCCTCTGGACCGACGCCCGCCCCTTCGAATGGACCCCGCACATCCATCCAACTTCCACCTTTGACTTCGGCCAAAATCTCTGGCCAAAAAGCTTCATCAGAATCCGCGGGGCCAGCGGCATCCCAACCCGCGTAAGAATCGAGTCCACCTTGCGTTCCGCCAACATCAGCCACATTGAAATCGGTCTTCCATGAAAACTTGTCTCCTGATTTTCTGCTTCACTCTGAGCTCATTCGCCCAGTGGAAATCCCTCGATCAGGCCATCCAGCTTGAAGTCGAAAAACACCACCTATCCGCCCTCTCGCTAGCGATCAGCGACAGCGAAAAAACTCTCTATCGTTCCCACCTGGGCGAGGCAAACGAGAAGTCCGTCTACCGTGCCGGCTCGATCACCAAACTCTTCACCGCCATCGCCATCATGCAACTCGCGGAAGCGGGCAAGCTCGATCTCGATCAGCCGATCACCCGCTATCTCCCTGAGCTTAAACTCAAAAACCCCTTCAACACCCAACCCACCTTGCGCAGGCTCCTCTCCCACCGCGCCGGCATCGTGCGTGAGCCAGGCAAAGGCCACTACTTCGATCAAACTCCATCCACCCTGCGCGAAGTCACGGCCAGCCTCAACGGCACCAGCCTCGTCTACGCTCCAGGCACCACCACAAAATACTCAAACGCTGCCTTCAGCCTCCTCGGCGATGTCATCGAAAGAGTCGGTAATGAATCTTACGAAGCCTACCTGCACAAGCACATCTGGCAGCCCATCGGCCTGCAGAATACTTACCTCCAGGCCGCCAAAGTGCCCGCCGGTCTCTTGCCCAAAGCCACCATGTGGACTCTCGACGGCCGTGAGTTCCCCGCCCCGGTCTTCGACCTCGGCACTGCCTCGGCCGGCAACCTCATCACTTCAACGGAAGATCTTCTCCGTCTCGCCCGTTGGCTGCTGCGCGACAACCCATTGCCTGTCCTCTCGGCCAAATCACTAGCTGCCATGTGGGTCGCTCAAGAAGGCGGCACCCGCTTCGGCATCGGCTTCGCGCTCGAGAAATGGGGCGGTGACCAGGTCGTCGGCCACGGTGGAGCGATCTACGGTTTCTCTGCTTTGCTCCAGATCATCCCCCAACGCAAATGGGCTGCAGTCGCTTTCGCCGCTAAAGATTCCGTCGGCTTCGCACTCCATCCGCTGCTCCAATTCGCCGCAAACCCCTCCGCAAACTACCAAGCCTCAAACGCTCCCAACCTTCAGGCCCTCGAGCCGCAAGGTCCGCAACCCGCCGCCTTCCAATCAGGCGTTCTCGGCGAATATGGCTGGGATTTCAACAAGCTCTACATCCTCGAACATGCAGGCAAGATCCATTCCCTCGTCGAATGGTTTTCCCTCAACCAACTCGAGCCCCTAGGTAAAGGCCGCTACCGCTTCCCCGATCGATCCATGTACGCCGGCGAAATTTTGTCGATCCAAGCCAAAGGCCTCCACCTCGGCCCCGTCTGGTTCCCCCGTCTCCCCGAGCCAAACCGCAGCTTCCGCGTCCAAATGCAGAAGCCGCTCGCCGAGCTTCGCCAAATCGCTAAAAGCAGCACGCCACCCATCCAGCCCCCGGGCCTCAGAACACCAGACCTCGTCAATCTCCGCACTCTCTCGCCAACCATCCTCTTCGACATCCGCTATGCCACCGACAATAACTTCATGGGTGCGCCGTTATACTCGCAACCCGCT
>JBKJSR010000012.1:0-2538 GCA_046594355.1 Bryobacter sp. | reverse complement strand
CGATGGCACCCGCCCAGATCCATGATCTTCCCGCAGAAGCTGTGTTGCCACAGCCACAGGAACCAAACTCGGTTTGGATCCGCGTCAAGAAAAATCGCCATGCCGGTAGCCCGCTTTTGCTAATGCCCATCGCTTTCTCGCTTCTTTTCATCGCGGGTTATTGGTGGTGGACCAAATCGGGGAATGCTCCCTCACCCGCTCAGCAACTACAGGTCGAGAAAAATAGCCCGGCGTCAACGGCGGCCTTGTCGGAACTCAACGGCTCAAATCCTGCTCACGCCTATACGGAACTCCGAATTCTCGCTGGTCGGCCCAAGGGCCGCTATCCAGACCGCTACGGCGTCGTCTGGCAAGGAGACGACTTTTTCGTCGGCGGCAAATCCATCGCGATTGAGACCGAGGTGCATGCCCGCGGTTTCGACAGCAATCTATTCTCCAACATGCGTGAAGGCGATTTCAAATATGAAATCCCTCTCAAGCCCGGCGTCTATGAACTGACACTCTTGTTTGCCGAAACTTTTTTCGGCGAAGGCAATGTGTTTGGGGGCGGCGAGACCTCGCGCCAGTTCCACGTTCACATCAACGGCAAACCGGAGCTATCCAATTTCGATGTGCTTTCCGAAGCCCACGATCCCAGCACCGCCACCGCCAGAAGCTTTAAGAATTTGAGTCCCGGCCCGGATGGCAAACTTCGTATATGGTTTGAGGCCAGTCGGGTAGGCAAGGCTTTTGTCAACGGAATCATCATCCGCCCTGGAGTAAGAGGCCAGATCCGTCCAATTCGAATTGTCTGTCGGCCGAATATCTATCGCGACTCTTATGGCGAAGTGTGGGAGCCCGATCGATACTATCGTGGCGGCACTCAAATCACCCGTCCTACGGGCGCTTCCTCGGTCAAGGATCCCGATCTTTTCCGTGGCGAGCGATATGGCAAATTCTCTTATTCCATACCAGTTCCGCCGGGCAAATATCAGGCCCGCTTGTTCTTCGTCGAATATTGGTGGGGGCCGGACAGCCCGGGCTTGGGAGGGATCGGCAGCCGCCTCTTCGACGTGTTTTGCAACTTCCGGCCGCTCTTGACCAAGCTCGATATTTTCCAGCGCAACTCGAAAGACCGGTTGCTGGTGGAAACCTTCCACGGCCTCGAACCCAACATCGATTCACAACTTGTGTTCGACTTTGAACCCCGCACCAACTACGCGCTCATCAATGCGATCGAGATTGCCGACGATACAGCCATTCTGCCCATCCACTAACTAAAAGCGCCGCGAAACTCCAAAAATGAACGAGAAATCGGCAAATGCGGCATCCCCATGAAACCGGTTTGCGTAGTCGGAAACACTCTTCTTCCGATTCCGTTCCACGGCAACGGGAGCATTGACCGTAAAAGTCCAGCTTCGATGTCCGTACATCAGGCCCGGATCGATCGATATCGCATACCCAGGCCGCCGGAAGCCATCGCTGCCACCAAAGGCATCTCGAACTGGAACGCCTTCAATGCGGCCGCCAAAGCTCATTGCCCATCCCCGCAGCTTCGGGATCGGGCGCGTGAATCCGGCCCGGTACAGATATTGATCTGTCACCGAGAAAACCGATTCGCCACGCCGTGTGCGGAATGTAGATACGCCATTCGTGTTGGCCGGATTAAATAAGTAAGTACCTTGGAAATACAAAAAGCTGCGGAAGTAAGAAGGCGTGTAAGCATTGATATCCAGCACAAAACCGGTGCGCCCATCTCCCGGCTGTATGGATTGGTCGGCGGTTGCGATGATCGGATTTCCGTTGCGATCCTTCGCCGCCCCAGTCAGGTTGTAACGCCCCGTAGGCAGTTTCACCGCCAGCCCAACGCCAAGGTTGCGCCGCGATTCTGTCGGCGGACGGAACACCCAGTAGCGCCCACCCACAGTCGCATCGCCCTGTGCCACAAAATTGAAAACACCGATTGGTGCATAGAGTTGGTCGCGCCGCAACTTCATCAACGGCACTGCCGCAAACACCGAAAGGCGATTGTTCACCTGGTAACCGAGTGAAAAATCGAAGATATGAGCGTCGTTCCGGATCTGCGTGCCCAATAGCTCGCGCTGCTTCTGTTCTACCGTCCCGATAAAGTGACGATAAGAAGGCAGATAGCGGTAGCCGAATGACGCTTCGAAATTCTGTTTCCCAGGTGCCCTGCCGCTGCGCGGCCTCTCACATAGCACGCCAAGCACGGGCGCGCCTTGCCTTGCGGCGATTCAACCTTGCCCTTGCGCGGGACGGGCAAGCAGCATCAGGAGCGCGACAATCCACAGGGTTCCTCGAAGCTTCATTGCAAACTATCTTAGCGCGACGGCGCGACGGGTTAGCGCTCATAAGGGTTGCCAATCTGATCCGTCGCAAAGGTCAATACCGATTGAATCTCAAGGCGCGGAATAAACGGCAGCACCGTCTGTTGCACTCCTCCACCCAGCCCTCCATGCATCGTCGCCCGATGCGTGATCCCCGGCAGCGGAATGCCAAACATACGTGGGCTGTCAAAGCGGGTTTTCGGCAATCCGG
>JBKJSR010000635.1:0-4173 GCA_046594355.1 Bryobacter sp. | reverse complement strand
TATTCACGCAGGGCGACACTTGGGAAGAACTGCGAAGCAACGTCATTGAGGCAACTTCGGCATTTTTCTTCGACCAACCAAAGCCCGAGCGGATTCGCCTCCACCTTGTGCGGGATGAGATCTTGTCCGTTGCATGAAGCTGCTGCGGGACGTTTCTGGCAAGCTGCTGGCTGAGACGCTCTGTCGTTCCTGGCGCTACCGAAAGGTTCATCAAACGGGCAGTCACATTCATCCTCGAGACGGAAGACCCGTCTCATCAGCGCGTTGCCATTCCGGATCATGAAGCGCTTCGAATTGGTACGTTCAATTCAATTTTACGGGCGGCATCGGCTCACAAGGGTGTGACGCGTGAAGCAATCCTCGCGACCTTGTGAGAATGGTAACGCCAGCATCGGGTTCTCTGGATATTTCGGGTGCTTCCCGGCAACCTCTCGCATCTCCAGTCCCGCCTCGAGAATATGCTGGCTCGATCCAGCGGGCGGGGCGGAAGCAATGCACCGCAACGTGTTCGAGTCCAATTGAGGGCCGTTGGCATTGAAAAGCGCGGCCACAAAATCCAGGCAGTGGTCCAACAATTCTGAGCTTTCGTCTTTGTGTGCGCTCAGTCTTGGATCTGGGACGCCCGGAAGCCAGGTATGGAGCTTCAAAGCGATGTGCTTATTGTGTCAATGCGCGGCGTAACTGTGGAACTTTGTCAAAATGGCGGTCCCGGGTAAGGAGGGCCAGATCGTGTTCCAAGGCTAGGGCGGCGATCCAAAGATCGTTATCCGGCACCGCCGTACCGGCGCGTTTGAGTTGCACGAATAATCGCGCGTAGTGCTCCGTTGTCTCACGGCCGGCATAAAGGATGCCGACGGTCTCACGGCTCATAAAGTTCGCGAGTAGCGTCTCATTTTGGGCGAAGCCAGTGCCACCGTATGATAGTGTGCAAAACGATAACGCCGCAGGCTCTGGGAGCACGGCGCTCACGTGGAATCTTCAGTAAGGCAAGGAAAGCGGGATTCATATGACGAATATCAGACTTCTCAATTTCCTCTTCGCGGGAATGCTTTCCACTGCTACGGCCTTTGGTCAGGACACGGCATCCTTGGTTCCCGCCTGTTTCGAGAGCCGGGACGGTGCCGCGATTCAACGGCTCCTCGATCCGAAGTCTTCACGAAAATGCCGCATCGAGGCGATTGCTACGCTCCGAAGTCAAGTAGACGAGCGATCAGTCGATGCATTGACACGCGGCATGGATTTCAGCCCAGATGAGCCGGTTGCCAAGCCGGAAGGCTTCGCCCGATACGGCGGGAACAAAAAGCTTCTGGGCGCTTACCCGGCAGCCGAGTCGCTCGTATCGATGGCGAAGGAAAATTCGGTACTAGTGATCTACCGTTTGCGCGCCACGTTGCGGGATGAACAACTCTCCCCCCTCGCGTTGCGCAATGGGGCGTTCGCATTGTTCCTCATCCACATTGACGATCCGTCTCAAGCGATCCGCGTGTTGAAGCAGGAGGCGACAGCCACCGGCTCGGAAGAGCGACGCACGGCACTCATCGAAGCGGCCAGGTTCTGGTCGGAACGTTGCGCTTACGAAAAAAATGGAGCCTGTCGGGCCGCGATCTTGGAGAATTAGGAGACCAACCATCGGTAATCTCTAACTCTTCTGATATAGAACCGCGTTTACACAATCCTTTGTACACCCTCGAGCAAGCAACTTCAAAGATTTCCGACATGGCATAAGGTAAGCTATCTCGAAATTACGCATTGCTCAAGCCTTGCGCGCACTGTAAACCCGCAAAGATGTGTTCAATGCCGCTGATCCGCTCTGGAATCTTTTCATGGTATTGGCCGAATGGTCTTCAGCTCAATCGCTCTTATATAGACTTTGTCCTTCGGTGCTGGAATGCCTCCCTCGACGTAAATTGTCTTCGTGTGGGACTTCTTCAGCTCCGCCACGGCGGATCCCAAAAGGTCATACACTTCGTTCGTTCCGCTCACCTTGATCTGGGTCTTGCTGCCCACAAATACAAGCTCCCCCTGCACGCTGACGCGGGCCTCCTTTGGTGTAAAGGCCTTATCGCGAACGGCCTTGATTACATCGTCGAAGCGGACCTGGTTTCCAGGCTTTAGTTTGATGATCGCTCTTCCATCATTCAACCTGACTTCTACATTCTCAACACCGGCCATCTTCTTCATTGCCACGCTCACGGCGTGGGCACAGATGCCTCAATCCATGCCGAAGATGGTGAGGTCGATCTGGCGGAACTCTGCCTTGAGCGGCGTGGCAAACAGCACTGCTGTTGCGATGGAGAGGACTGTGCGGATCATCGTTAGAACTCCTAGAAAAAGTAACTGAGGTTTATAGAGAAGCGGAAGCGCTCTCGCTGCATCATCGGCCCAACGTTCCGGTAAATAGGCCACTGAACCCCGCCTTCAATGGCGTAGTTCTTTCGAATGCCGAGCACTGTCGGCCCGAGAAACACCTGGTGTCCTCCGGTGCCGGTCATCACCTGGCCCCGGCGGCGCATCGGCCCTGCGTCATCGCCTGTCATCTCGGCAAAAAAGCGCCAGTCCCAACTCGGATACTCTTTTTGCCACGCTGGCGGCCTGTATCCCCAAACAGCACTGTAAGTAAGGACGTTGGAGCGCTGGTCTCCTTGGCGCTTTGCAAAATGAACGTTTCCAATTCCTCCCCACAAGTAATGGCTGCGAGAAGCCAGACCGGTGGCGACAGCGGTATAAACGCCGGGCGCTCGTCTGAGGTTGCCCATCATACCTGCCGGCCGTTGCGGACCGGGCACAATGATCCCGAAGTTTGCGGTGCTTTCGACACGAGTTCCGATACGGGTTCCTTGCCGGTGAAAGCGGTACGAGCCAATCGCTTCAAGGTCCATACTGGCGGGCATCATTCCTGAGATTCGTGCTGGAGCAAATGCGGCCGAGCTAAACGAGTATGGGGCCGATACCGAAACTTGCAGGTCTTCGGTAATGCCGTAACCGAGCATTGCTCTAACCATCGCGTCGTTATTATTCTGTGCGCCCGCCCGGCCCATGAGACCCAGATCCAGGCTCCAACCGCCTTTAATGTTGGTAGGCGTCGTCATCCCGAATACCGGCCCGTGGCCGGAGCCGTGTGCAAGCGGTAGCAAGTTGATTGCAAGGAACACAAGCGGAAGAGAGCTTCGCTTCATGGTTGGGCCTACTTCTCCAGAACCGGCGCTCCCGGCTCGAATCCCTGCTCCTTGACCACAGAGCGGAAACGCTCCGGCTTCACCTTAGCCTCGGCGTAAGTGATCCGGGCATTGCCTTCGGCGGCGCTGACAACAACGCGCTCCACTCCGCTGATGGCTTTGAGGGCCGTGGTTAGACGGGTCCCGCACATCTGTTGACAGGCCATCCCTTGAACGGGCAGTTTCACCGTCTTCAGAGCGGCTTCGGCCTGTGTAGCAGGAGGCTTTTCCGCAAAGAGAGAACCCGGAGTGGCGAGCGCCACTCCGAATAGAATTGCTGAAAGGTGTCGCATGGACTTCCCTATCGGGCAACACCAAGACCGGCTGCGCGAAGAGCCTCGGCATTCGGCCCCGCTCCGGTGCAGCAGCTTGCAAGCTGGCCGTCGATGACGACTGCCGGTACGGTCTTCACACCGTATTGCTGTGCCTTTGCTGCAACGTCTGGCTGGTTCATATCAAGCACCTGCACGTCACACGAGGGACACGCAAGGCTCTTTACCAGTTGCACGGTAGCTTCGCACGCTGGGCATCCAGCGCTAAACACTGCAACTGTTCGTTTGTTCGTATTCATGATGATTCTCCTGCGCGTTCAATGGATTAATCCCCGATACCGAAGGAACGCACTTCGGGCATGAGGTTGCCGCACGATGCGGGAAACTGTTCCAGATAGACGATAGGAAGAGGAGTCCAACGCCGCTATACATCAGCGGAAAAGAGTCCAACCAAAACTTGGCGGCGAGGATGAGTCCTACCGCCACAACCCCCAAAGCCACGGGCTTGTAGCCTCGGCGTTCGGATGCACGAAACGCCAGGGCTCCTACCGACAGCGATAAGAAGGTGGCCGAGAGGGCAAAGAAGTAGCGCTCCGAAAGAAGAAACCCGAGGCCGAGAGTAGAAAGTAGCCCTGCATATGCAGGCCAGCACATGGGACAAGTCAACTTTGGAAGCAGGGCAACGC
>JBKJSR010000776.1:0-2667 GCA_046594355.1 Bryobacter sp. | reverse complement strand
CTTTGGAAAGTACAGGCTCGTCGAGAGTGGCGAGTTGCCAGGACTTGCCGTTGTCAGCGGAGACTTCGACCTTCGCGGCTTTGCCGCGTCCAGACCAGGCGAGGCCGGAGATTTCGCAGGGGCCAGGGCCGGAAAGTTTCTGAGTGCCGGAGGGGCGGGTGATCACAGAGCTGGCTTCCATTTCGAAGGAGAAGATGGTGGCTTTGCCAGAAGAGTGGAGGTCTGTGTAGTGGGCGGTTTCTTCGTAGGAGAGCGCGGGTTCGTCGGCGGCGTGGAGGCGATGGAGCCATTTGACGCTGGCGTTGCCTTCCCAGCCAGGGAGGAGGAGCCGCAGGGGGTAGCCTTGTTCGGGACGGAGGGCTTCGCCGTTTTGGGCGTAGACGAGGAGCGCATCATCGAGAGCTTTGGCGATGGGGATGCTGCGGGCCATGCGGCAGGCGTCGGCTCCTTCGGCGATGATCCATTTGGCGCTGGGCTGGAGCTTGGCGGCGGCGAGGACGGTTGCGAGTTTTACCCCGGTCCATTCGGAGTTGGAGAGGAGACCGTGAGAGCGGGCGGCGTCGGGAGCGGCGTTGCCGGCGAGTTCGCCAACGCCGTTGCCCGCGCATTCGATGAAGAGGGCGCGGGTGATGGAGGGGAAGCGGCGGAGGTCTTGCATCGTGAAGCTGAGTGGTGTTTCGACCAGGCCGTGGAGGAGGAGGCGGTGAGCGGCGGGGTCGATGGGAGGGACGCCGGCGTGGTGGCGCTCGAAGTGGAGCGAGGAAGGCGTGATGGTGCCGAAGAGGTCCTGGAGGGGAGTGCGGCTGGAGCCGACGCCGATGGATTTTGTAGATTCGCGAGCGCCGCGTCTGGTTTTTTCGAAGGGACTGCGGTCGCCGTAGGGGCGCATGGTGAGGGTAGCGGCGGGGTCGGCTGGAGCGGTGGCGTCCTTCTTACAGGAGGCGAGGCCGAGGGTTGCACTAAAGGCCAGAAATTCGCGGCGTTTCCGGGAGGTCATTGGATTGAAGCTATGCGAGTGGGGCTGGGTTGTCAAGAGCGCGGAATTGCGTTCACAGAAAAGATGGAAAAGTTTTATTGGGAATAAGCTATTCCTTTCATGGAGTTGCCGGAAAGGGGCCAGCGCGGGGACGCCAATCTGCTTCGGGAATATACATAGACTCAACATCGAATCAAGGTTGCGTAGATTTGCGGCTGGAAGGTGCTCTATAGGCATCTCCAGCCGCTATTTTTTTCAAGCGCCTACCCATGAAAAGGATCCTTTATGATTTGTAAATTGAATCGCGGACCGCGCCTTCGCGCCGTATATATTTTGCTTGCTGTATTTTTTGCCCTGTCTGAAAGTGGGAACGCCCAGCCAGTTCTCACCAAAATCCAGGACATGGTCTATCTGGCCGACGGTTCCAGATTTAACGGTCTGGCCTTTATCGACTGGAGAAATTTTGATGCGCCTAATGGTGCCGTCATTGGTCAGAACGCTAAGGTAGTCCGAATCGTGGATGGTCTTCTCAAAGTGCAATTGGCTCCCACGACACTCACCAATAAAGTTTATTATTCCGTGAAATACTCGAGCGGCGGAAGAATCCTGTTTACCGAAATATGGGCTGTCTCTCCAAGCCTCGCCACTCTCAAACTGCGTGATGTGCGGGCTGTTTTGCTGCCAGGCGGCTTCGTTTCAGCGCCCAACTACAGCGGTGGGACTAGTGGAGGTGGAGGTCTGGTGATTGGCGAAAATGGTACCGGAGCCTTTGTCGACGCTGAAACACCCGCCGGGCTGATCAATGGCACCAATACAGTTTTCACCATCGCGGGGACGCCGAATCCCGCCGCCAGCCTCAAAATTATTCGTAATGGAATTCAATTGAGTAGCTCCATAGACTACACCTTGATGGGTACGACCATCAGCTTTGTAAGTGGGGCACAGCCGCAGACGGGTGATTTACTGCGAGCCTCTTATCGCAGCGGGATATTTGGGACAGCCCCACACAATTTGCTCAGCGATTTGCATACCGATACGCTCAGCGAGGCAGCGGTGCGCGGCGATCTGATTGTAAGTCAAGGCAACACCACAAAATGGATGCGGTTGCCACTTGGGGCGGCAAATCGCTGTCTCATTTCCAATGGCCAGGATGCAGTCTGGAATGCCTGCCTGTTTACCGGTTTCACTGCGGGAGCGGTGCCCTTTGTGAACTCCAGCTCTGTTCTCGCGCAGGATTTGGGTTCGTTTTTCTGGGATGCAGCAAGCCGCAGGCTCGGTCTCGGTACTTCAGTTCCAAGCGCGAATTTAACCATCCAGGCTTCCGGCACTCAAGGAGCTTCGAACCTGACCCGCTGGCTTGCAGCGGATGGCATTACCGAACTGGGACGAGTACAAAGCGATGGCACTTTGTCCGTGCAGCGCATGACTGTATCCTCAAATGGCACGCGTGCCGCACTGAACGATTCGGGTTTTGGCAGTGATCCAGCTTCACCAGTGAGCGGCGACTTCTGGTTCAACAACTCACAAAGGGCTCGCAAGAGCTATGAAGCGGGCCAAGTGCATGCATTTCCCCAGGTGCTTTGCAGTGTGGGCGGTGGCCAAACCAGCTCAACCACGGCCACATCGATTGGCACCTGCTCTATTCCGGGCTTCTTCTTCGACTCCGGCGACCGCATCGAGATTGCTTTGAA
>JBKJSR010000632.1:0-3990 GCA_046594355.1 Bryobacter sp. | reverse complement strand
CCGGAAGTGGTGGATGCGATAGGGGGCAGGATGCCTGTGCTGATCGATGGCGGTTTCCGGCGGGGGACGGATATTTTCAAGGCGATGGCGCTGGGCGCGACCGGCGTCTGTATCGGGAGGCCCTATTTGTGGGCTCTTGGTGCCTATGGCGAAGCTGGAGTGGCGAAGGTACTGGAGATTTTGCGCAATGAGTTTTCGCTCGCCATGCGCCAATCTGGTACGGCTTCGATTGCCTCAATCACGAAGTCGCATGTTGGTTCGCGCCGCGACTGATCCATTTTCCGGAGAAACCACGGTTGCCGTATGGTATCCTGCGACTTCATGGCTTTACGGCAGCATCAGCACCGTCTTCATCACCATCATATTTCCGTGATGCGGCCGGCCCATATGTTGTGATCTTTACGATACACTTCTCCTCTTAGCCCGCCGCGCTGCAACACAGCTTGGCGGGCTTTCTGTTTTTCGATCTAACTATGCCAATACCGAAACTTGATTATTCCAAACTCGACGGGCTCATCACCGCAGTGATCCAGGACTGGAAAACTCATCGTGTCCTCATGGTCGGTTTCATGAACGAAGCGGCATTTGCAAAAACGCTGGAAACCGGCAAATGCTGCTTTTATTCGCGCACGCGCGGCAAGCTCTGGCTCAAGGGCGAATCCTCGGGCCATTTTCTCGGCGTCAGGGAAATCCGCACCGATTGCGATTTGGATACGCTGCTGATTCTTGCCGAAGCGATGGGTCCGGGGGTCTGTCATGAAGGTTATGAATCGTGCTTCGCCAAACAGCTCAACCCCGATCAGGAATTCGTCTACGTCGACCAGAAAACTTACAACCCCGAAGAGGTCTATAAACAACAGCCATGAAGCTCAAACTCGGTATTCCCAAAGGCTCGCTCGAAAGTGCCACCATCGACATTTTCCGCCGTGCCGGATTTCAGATTACGACCAGTTCGCGCAGCTACTTTCCGTCAATCGACGATCCGGAGATCGAGTGCATGCTGATCCGCGCACAGGAGATGGCCCGCTATGTGGAAGACGGCATTCTCGATGCCGGCCTGACCGGCCGCGACTGGGTGGAAGAAAATAATTCGGATGTGGTTGCCGTCGCCGACCTCATCTACAGCCGCACCAGCTTTGCGAAGGTGCGCTGGGTGCTGGCGGTGCCGGAGAACTCAACCATCAATTCCGTCAAGGATCTTGAGGGCAAGGTGATCGCGACCGAACTGGTTGGCGCAACCAAGCGTTACCTCGAGCGCAACGGCGTGACGGCCAAGGTGGAATTCTCCTGGGGTGCGACCGAAGTGAAGCCGCCGATTCTTGCCGATGCAATTGTCGAAGTCACCGAGACGGGCAATTCATTGCGCGCGAACAAGTTGCGTATCGTCGAGACGATTCTCGAATCGAACACGCAGTTGATCGCAAACAAAATTGCTTTCGAAGACCCCTGGAAGAAGCGCAAGCTTTCGGATATGAAACTGCTGCTCGACGGTGCCATCGCCGCCCTCGGCAAGGTGGGTCTTATCCTGAACGTGGAGAAGGTGAATCTGGCGCAAGTGCTCGCCGTTCTGCCCGCGCTGAAGAACCCGACGATCAGCCAGCTTTCGGACGACAAGTGGGTTGCCGTCCACACCATCCTCGACGAAACTACAGTGCGCACGATCATCCCCCGGCTCAAGGAAGCCGGCGGTCAAGGCATCGTGGAATACCCATTGAACAAGATCATTCTATAGCCCATGCCATTACTCCGCATCCTTCCCCGTACCAAGGCAACGAGCCTGCTAAAGCGACGCCAGACCAAACTCGCGGATGCCATTGCCATTGTCGAGCCCATTCTGGAAGCCGTCCAGACGGAGGGCGACAAGGCGCTGATCGAATATGCCAGACGCTTTGACGGCTTCGATCGCAAGAGCCCGAGAGTTGCACCGAAAGAATGCGAGGCGGCGGCGAAACAGTTGACTCCGCAGTTTGTCAAAGCAGTGAGGATGGCGTCGACTAATATTCGCAGTTTTGCCAAAATGCAGCTTCCCAAGGCTGCTTCGATGGAACTCGCACCGGGTCTGGAAGCCGGTTATATCATTCGCCCTCTCGACACGGTTGCCGCTTACATTCCTTCGGGCCGCTATCCGCTGCCTTCCACTTTGCTGATGACCGCCCTGCCCGCGCAGGTCGCCGGTGTTCCCAACATCTGCGTCACTTCGCCGCGCTTTGTGCCGGAGATCTTTGGCACCGCGCATCTGCTGGGGGTGACGAACACTTTTCTCCTCGGTGGTGCGCACGCGATCGCGGCATTTGCCTTCGGAACGAAAACGGTGCCCAAGGCCGACCGCATCGTGGGCCCTGGCAATATCTATGTCGCTGCCGCGAAGAAGTTGCTGGCGGGAGAAGTGGGCATCGATTTCATTGCCGGCCCCACTGAGATTCTGATCATTGCGGCCACGGGTAACCCCAAGTGGATTGCCGCCGACATGCTTGCGCAAGCGGAGCATGATACCGACGCTGCCGCAATTCTGCTCACAACCTCCGTCAAGCTGGCTGAAGCGGTGGCTCTTGAAGTGGATCGTCAACTGGAGACGCTGCCTACGGCCGCAGTGGCGCGTATGGCAATCCAGCGCAACTCGGCCATCCTGCTGGTCGATTCGCTTGAGGAAGCCTGCGAGCTGTCGAATCGCTTTGCACCCGAACATTTATCGATCCCCAACAGCAAGCTGCTCAAGCATCTCAAGCACGCCGGGGGCATCTTTATCGGCGGCTACTCGCCGGAAGCGGCGGGTGATTATGCAAGCGGCCCCAATCATGTGCTGCCCACCAGTGGCGCGGCCCGGCTGCGCGGCGGCCTGTCCGCAGCCGACTTTGTGAAAGTGATCACGACACAGACGCTGACACGCGGTGCGTTAGCCGCTCTTGCACCGTCCATCACGACGCTCGCTCGTGCCGAAGGTCTTGAGGCACATGCCCGTTCGGTGGAAGCGAGGCTCGACTGATGGAGTTTCCGCGTCCCATTCCACGGCCCGCCATCGGGAAGATGGCCGCCTACCATCCGCCCAGCGCGGGCCGCGCCGGCAAGCTTCGTCTCGACTTTAACGAGAACACCCTTGGCGCAAGCCCCAAGGTGCTTGCAAAGATCCTCGAAGCGCTTACGGCCGATGCTCTCACCATCTATCCCGAATACACCGGAGTGCTGCCTGCGCTGGCGCGTTTTTTTGAAGTGGGCGAAGACGAACTGGCGATGACCAACGGCACGGATGAGGCGATCCAGGTGCTGGTGAACGCCTATGTCGATAGCGGCGACGACGTTTTGATACTTACGCCGAGCTATGCAATGTACCGCTTTTATGCTGAAGTCGCGGGCGCCAAGGTGCGCACGCTACCTTACAAAAAGGACACCCTCAAGTTTCCCCTCGAGGAACTGCTCGCCGCAATCGAACCCGATACAAAAGCCATTCTGATTTCGAATCCGAACAACCCCACCGGTACCGCCATCCAGCGCGATGGCATCGAGAGAATTCTCGACAAAGCACCGCGCGCGGCGGTGTTGATCGATGAAGCCTACTTCGAGTTCTGCGGCATCACGATGTTGCCCTATCTGAACGAGCATCCGAATCTGTTTGTGAGCCGCACCTTCTCGAAGGTCTACGGGATGGCGGCGTTGCGCGTTGGTTGTCTGTTTTCGTGTGCGGATAACATGCAGGCGATCCACAAGTCGCACTCGCCTTATTCCGTAAACTATATCGCCGCGATCGCAGCCAAGGCTGCAGTGGAAGACGTGGCTTTTTTGCAGTCTTTCGTAACGGAAGTGCTGGCGGCGCGAGAGGTGCTGACGGCGGGCCTTGAGAAGCTGGGAGTACCGTATGTGCCGAGCCAGGCGAATTTCGTTTTGATGCATATTGGCTCGCGGGCGCAGGAAGTTTGCGATCAGTTGAAGGCCGACGGCATTCTCGTCCGTAACCGCAGCTATGAGATTCCCGGCTGCGTCCGGGTCACGGTTGGA
>JBKJSR010000568.1:0-9178 GCA_046594355.1 Bryobacter sp. | reverse complement strand
GCAGTCGCCGCCTTGATAGAATCGCATCCGTACAATGCGCATCGACTCTCATCAACATTATTGGAACCCCGATCTTCTTACGTATTCCTGGATGGCGCCGGGACCCCACCCGTTGCGAAGAATTTATTTGCCGGCGGACCTTGAGCCGACGCTCACACAGAACACCTTTGATGGTAGCGTCGTTGTGCAGGCAGCCCAAGTGCCGGAAGAGGCCACCTGGCTACTGAATCTGGCGTCGCAGCATAAGTCGATCCTGGGGGTGGTGGCGTGGGTCGACCTCAAGGATGCGAATATCGGCAAGATGCTGGACCAGTTGCAAAAGCATCCCAAGTTTGTTGGAGTGCGTCATCTGATACACGACGAACCCGATGTGCGCTGGATGCTGCAAGCCGAGGTGATTCGCGGATTGAAAGAGCTGGAACGGCGCAAGGTGCCTTACGATCTATTGGTTCGGCCACCCCACTTGCCTTATGTCCCTGCCCTGCTGGACAAAGTTCCGGATCTGCCGATGGTGGTCGACCACATCGCCAAGCCGCATATCAAAGAGGGCATCTTCGATGGCTGGGCGCAGGATATGGAGCGCATCGCAAAGCATCCCAATCTGTACTGCAAGATTTCAGGAATGATTACCGAAGCGGATCACAAGAATTGGAAGTCGGAGCAGCTTAGCCCCTACGTGCAGCATGTGTTGAAGGTCTTTTCGTTCGACCGGCTCATGTTCGGTTCGGACTGGCCGGTATGCACGCTCGCGGGGACATGGAAGCAAGTGCTTGCGGCATTTACGCAGGCGCTGGGGCCGCAAAATGCAGATGAGCGAGCCAAGATCCTGGGATCGACGGCTGCGAAGTTCTACGGTTTGCGGATATAATCGGTTTCGAGGATCAACCCATGAAGAAACTCTCTATTACTGTTTTCGCCGTTGCCCTGGCTGCCTTTGCCCAGGACATGAAAGAGAACCCGATCGCCGCCGTGGCAGCTAACCAATACAAAGCTGTCGCTGCGAATATCACGAAGTCCATAGACAAGATACCGGCCGACAAACTGGGATTCAAATCGATTGAGGGAACGATGGCCATCTCTGAATTCATCGGCCACGTAACCGATGCCAACCATACTTTCTGCAGCGCGGTGACCGGCAGCACCAAGCCTGCCAGCGTGCGCAAGGAAACCTCCAAAGAAAAGCTCTCCGCCGCCTGGAAGGGTGCCATGGAAGAATGCACCAAGGCCTGGGCGATGACTACCGACAAGAGCCTCGGCGCGATGGTCAAGATGGGCTCACGCGAAGTGCCTGCCGCACAGCCGCTCTTTCTGAACAACGTACACACCTGGGAACACTACGGCAACCTCGTGACGCTGCTGCGCATGAATGGAATGGTGCCGCCCTCTTCCGAAGGCCGCTAATGCCGGGCTTTGCTCAAATCTCGCGGGGACAGTTTTTGCTGTCCCCGTTTGCTTTTGCGGCCGCGAAAGCGAAACCGAAAATCGTGTTCGTCTGCGGGGATCATGAGTATTCCGGCGAGAGCACGCTGCCCCTTTTTGCCAAGGAACTGGAAGCCCGCTATGGATTCGCCACAGAGGTGCTGAAGAGCGCGCCGGACCAGAATGCGGAGACGAATATTCCTGGGCTTGCGGCTCTGGCGAGCGCCGACCTGGCAGTGTTTTGCCTGCGGTGGCGACGGCTGCCTCTTGAGCAATTGGCACCGATTGACGCCTATCTGAAATCGGGCAAGCCGGTTCTTGGCATCCGCACGAGTTCGCACGCTTTCAATTACCCCAAGGACGACCCGTTGGCCCACTGGAATCGCTGGGCGGCGGATGTATTTGGCGCACCTCCAGGCTGGGGCGCTGAGGGGCACACACATTACGGGCACCTCGCGACCACCAGGGTGAGCCTGAATCCGGCCGCAGTGAAGGACCCGATCCTCAAGGGTGTGAATGGGGATTTTGTTGCACCCTCGTGGCTTTATAACGTGCTGCCTAAGTATCCTCCGTCGGATGCAAAGATCCTGCTTTATGGCGATGCCATCAACCCCAACAAGCCTGCGGTTCGAAACCCGATTGCCTGGACCTGGCGCAACAAATACGGTGCCAAATCTTTCTATACAAGCCTGGGCCATCCCGGCGATTTTGCGCTTGAGCCGCTCCAGCGGATGCTTGTAAATGCGATGTTCTGGCAGCTTGCAGCCAAGCCTTCGAAGAAGTGGGCGGGGCCGATGAAAATCGAAGTTCCTTATCGGGGTATTGTGAAGTCGAAGTAGGCTTGCTTCGTTCTTTTTCTCTTTGCGCCCAGGATCTTTTAACTCAGCCGCACGGTGCATTTCTCGACAGGATCGAGTTACCCGGTTTCATCCCTCAATGCTGCGGAGCGGCGTAAGTTTTCAATGGATGCTCTTAAAGTCCTGATGAGACGTCCCGTCAAGCTGTATCGTGGTCGAGGCATCGCGCCGGTGAACTCTCTTGACCAACAACTCGCTTTGTACGAGTGCCCTTCGCAACCGCTGACGCAAAATGATTGCCTTGCGTTTTACGAGGGAGTCGTGAAACTTTACTCGCGAGCCAGAATAGCATCTGCTTTTGTTCCGCCTTCCAATATTGCCATGGGGCAGCAGGAGCGATCCTCGTAAAGTTGGCGCATGAAGTGCTGGAAGCGACACCGGCAAGACGTTGCTTTGGCGGCGCAGTATGCGATACGTAATCCTCAGGCAGATTCGCGACGCTGTTTAAGCAGCTTACTCACGTTTAGGGAGGCAAGACGACTGGCCGCAGCCCGCTCAGCGACTTGAAGCGCAGCTTACTTGCCCTTGATGGGCGTCTTTTTCGTCGGGATCAGTTTTGTAGCTGCGCCAAGCTCGAAGTTAGTGGCAGTCAGCCCTGTATTGATCTGCACACTTTCAGAATATAGTTCGAGATTGCGCTCGCCGTTGCGGCTTCTCGTAATCGCCCAAGGCCACATCACACCCTGAGTCTGCCGGTATTTGGCATAGCGCGTATCCTGCTCATCCCAGCCTTTGTCCTTCAGGTTCTGACGCTTGAAATATCCGCGCACCGGCAGCTTGGTCGAAGCGTTCAGGTAAATGGCCATCTCCCGATTGTCGGAGTCGGTGATGTCGATGATTTCGACAGCCTGATTATCAAATACTTCCTGGCCACGGCGTTCAAAGATCATGCCCTTCTCTTCAACACGGCAACGCAGAATGTACATCGCATTGCGCAAAACGCCTTCTTCCCAGTTCTTGATCAATTCTTCGGAGATCGCCGTTGCTCCCTTGTAGGAAACATCCCAACCTTTTCCCCCACCACCGAAGATCACGTAAAAATCCTGCTTCTTGCCAAACACCTGTTTGTCGCGCTGCTTCACACCGACAGCCGCATCGTCGTACATCGTCTCGAAACGGCCTACATCGAGACCGCTTAATTGTTCGCGATAGTAACTATAGGCGCGGCCTTCTTCAACGCGATCACGCATGCCAAGAAATTTCGCGCCGCCGAGCGCCTGCTGAGCTTCGCCGATCAGTTTACGTCCCTTATCCTGAATGGTCTGCGCCCGCACAAAGGCGGGCGCGAACCCAAGCACACTGGTTTTGAATAAGTCTCTGCGTGTCATTCCTTGCTACTCATGGCGGCTACAGTGAGACCGGTGTTTAACTTCCAGTCTGTTACCGTTTGCGTCGATACCTGGCCATTCTGGCTGATCTTCAACTGCATCGGCAACTGGATACCGCCAACTTCCTTAAAGTTACCGTAGGCGACTTCGGCACTTACTCCGCCTTCCGTAAAGGCGAGTTTAGCCGGGAGCATCGTTTTCGGATCGTAGGAGAAGAGGAGCACGGAGCCGTTGTCGTCCTTCAACTCCAACTCGCCTTCTCTAACCAGATTGACGGCGCGGCCCTTCACTTCGTTGCTTTGCAGCACGGCAAAATAATCGCGCTGCAACTGCCCTTTCACTTGTGCGGCGAATGGCCCCGCAAGTGGTTGCTCGCCTTGAGGCGCTTTAAGAAAGCCCTTCTCGCCGTCAAAAAACGCGATGATTTTTCCGAACGGTAATTCGTTCACTTGGCGGAACACCATTGGCTTTAACCAGAAGTTGGTCTGCTTGACGTTTACCTTGTTACCGCCCATGTTCAATTCACTCGTAATACTCTGCACATAGTCGTTTACCCCCGCGATCCTGTCCTTGCCGCCAACGGCTGCGGCTACTTTGTCGAGCGCCGCTTTACCGGCCGCAAGTGAACCTGCATCCGACTTGGCAGCTTCCGCCTTGGGCTGCGGGATGGTGATGTCCAATTGCCTGATTTCACCGAGCGCCTTCAACTTATCCGTGAATTTGGCAGTAGGCCCGACGGCTACGATCGTGAACTCTTCGGGCTTGATGTATTCCTTCGCCACTCGCAAAATATCCTGCGCGGTCACCTTGGCGACGGCTTCCTTATATTGATTGATGAAGTCCTGGGGATAACCGTAATACTGGTAATTCATCATGCGGTTGAGCGTCTGCACCGGCGAGGCAAAGCTGAAGACGAAAGTGTTTTCGACACGCTGTTTAGCGGCTGCCAGTTCGGTCGGGCCTACCAGCTCTTCGCGCATGCGCTTCACTTCCTTGATCGATTCCGCGATGGCCTGGCTGGTCGTTGTGGCATTGGTACTGCCACTTACGGTAAAGGTTCCTTCGTGCAAATAGTCGGCGGACCAACTGCTCGAAATCCCGTAGGCCAGACTCTTGTCGCTGCGTATACTCTGCATCAGGCGGTTTGAAAAAGTACCGCCGCCACCGAGAATGTTCGACATGACAGTAAGTGCGGCATAATCTTTGTCGCTCAGCTTGCCGCCAAGGTGACCGATGGTGAAAAAGGTCTGTTCACTGTCCGGCTTATCGGCTACATAGATGCCAGCGGCCTTCTGCTTAGTCACGACCGGGAAGGCAGGGACGGCAGGCTGTTGCGCCGTCCAGCCGGCGAAGAGCTTCTCCAGTTTGGCTTTCACAGCCGCTGTATCTACGTCGCCATACACGGAGAGCATTGCATTGGCGGGGAAGAAATAGCGCGCGTGGAAGGCCACAAGATCTGCACGCTTTATATTGCCGATCGTCGCGTATTCTTCGCGATCTCCGAAAGGCGTGTCCTTGCCATAGAGAAGATTCTGGAACTCGCGATTCCTGATCGGCTCGGGGCTATCGTTGCGGCGCGAAATTTCACTTCGCGCCTGGGTCAGGATCAGGTCGAGGCGGTCTTGCGAGAAGGCCGGTTCGGTGACGACTTCCTTAAAAAGATCCAGCACTTCATCCAGATTTTCCTTGAGGCAGTTGAATCCAACACTGCCGCTGTCGTTGCCAATGCCACCTTCGATGCTGGCGGCCATCGATTCGAGCTTGGAGTTCAAGTCATCCGCTTTTCGTTGCTTGGTGCCACCGGTGCGCATCACCTGTCCGGCGATCGAAGCGAGGCCAGCCTTATCCGCCGGCTCGAGCAATGCGCCAGTGCGGATGCGAAGCGATCCACTGGCCAGTGGCAATTCGTGATTTTCGAGGATCATCACCTTGAGGCCGTTAGGAAGAGTAAACTGTTCGACCTTGGGAAGTTGCACGGCCTTGAGCGGCGGGAACTTCAAGGTCTGATAGACGGGTGTCACGGCAGACGCTTTCGTTTGCGCTACAGGCTTTTGTTGCGCAAGGCAGGAAACTGCGATCAGGCTGAGAAAGAGAAATGATTTCATGGTCGTGAGGCTCCTACTTCTTTGCCGCCTGCGCGGGTTGCGCAGTCATGGCGACGGTGCGGTTTTTGGCGATCAGGTACTTGTTAGCCGCCGACATCACGTCGTCAGCAGTTACTTTATCCAGGTCGTCCAGTTGCGTGAAAAGCATTCGCCAGTTACCGAACATCGCCTTGGCCGTTACCAGATTCTGGGCCATGCCGCTGTTGGAATCGAGGCTGCGGATCAACTGGGCGCGCAGTTGGGTTTTCACGCGCTTGAGCTGTTCGTCGGTGATCTTTTCTTTCTTCAGGCGATCAAAAATCTCATAGGCGGCCTTCTCGCAATCTTCCGTCGTCTTGCCCGCATTGGGCACCAGGAAGACTAGCATCAGGTTTTCGCGCCGGCCACCGGGGAAGCTCGCAATCGCCTGAGCGGCGAGGGCAATTTTCTTGTCCTGAACGAGTTCTTTATTCAACATGCTTGTGCGGCCGCTGCTGAGCAAAGTGGACAATACATCAAACAGAGTGTCGTCCTTGTCGAGTACATTCGGACGCTTGTAGCCAATCGCAACCACGGGCTGCGAGGGGCTCTCGACGACAAGACGTTTTTCACCCTGCTGTTCGTTCTCTTTGGTCATGATCCCGGTGGGCTTCGGACCGCCGCTCATCTTGGAAAAATATTTCTCGGCCAGCTTTTTCACTTCCACCGGATCGACATCGCCCGACACGCCAATCACGATGTTCGAGGGTACGTAGTAAATCTTCCGGAAGGCCTGGGCGTCGGCAAAACGGTAGTTCTCGATATCGCTCGGAACGCCTGCCGGGTGCGTACGGTA
This sequence comes from Bryobacter sp., assembly GCA_046594355.1. Lineage (GTDB taxonomy): Bacteria > Acidobacteriota > Terriglobia > Bryobacterales > Bryobacteraceae > Bryobacter. Next base: position 2,655 of record JBKJSR010000568.1, on the reverse strand, counting down.
GGGATTTGTCGAAAACGCAACCGTGAGCATCTCGTAGACCAGTCGGCCGGTCGGATCCGATTCGACGCGCTGACGATACTCTTCACGAATCACCCCGCGTTCGTTATAAAACTCGCGGTAGACGGGATTGATGAAGCGATCGCTCTCCATGGCAAACCAGAGTTCCAACTTGTTCGCTGGAAGACTCATGATGTAGGCGGTTTCATCGAGACTGGTGAAGGCATTCAGGCCGACGGCACCGTTCTCTTCGAGCACCTTGGTGAAGCGTTCCTTGTCGGAAAAGCCGTTCGATTTATCGATCGCCTTCTTGAGCCCTTCTTCCAGTTGCTTGATCTTTTCGGCGTTCGATTCGGAGGCCAGGTTGCGCTCTGCGCTCAACGCATCGTAAGCGGCTTCGACGGCGGCCATCGCCTTGAGTTCTTCGGGCAGGTTCAGGGACCCAACCGTGGTTGTGCCCTTGAAGGCCATGTGCTCAAACATGTGGGCAAGTCCAGACTGGCCTTTGGGGTCGTCGGCGGAGCCGGCATTGATGCGGCTAAAGAAGCTGACGACCGGGGCTTGGTGACGTTCATAAACGATGAAGGTCATGCCATTGGCGAGCTTGAATTCTGTGACGCGCTTCTCAATATCGGCCAAGTTCTGGCCTAACATCGCCGCAGGCATCAGCGCCGCGAGCGCAAAGATAATTCTCTTCATAAGGGGGTACCTTCATTATCCCATGCGCGCTAAGATCGCTTGTTGGCACAAATAATGCTCCAACACACTACCCAGATTCGCGTTCGTTATGCAGAAACCGACCAGATGGGGGTTGTCTACCATGCCAATTATGTGGTGTGGATGGAGGTGGGCCGGGTTGAGGCCATGCGCTCCGCAGGACTCAATTACGCGGAGATGGAGCGGGAGGGAATTCGGGTGGCTGTCCTTGGCGTGGAGGTCGATTACAAGGCGGCAGCGCTCTACGACGATTTGGTGGATGTGCAGGCGAGCGTGGTCGAGGTGCAGAGCAGAATGATGAGAATCGAATACGAGATTCGGCGGGCCGGCGATCAAAAGCTGCTGGCCTCTGGAGCAACCCGCCATCTCTTCGTCAACCTTGAGATGAAACCGATCCGCTGCCCAGCCAAATACTTCGATGTGTTGAGCGGCAAGCTGGCGTCTGAAGGTTAGCGGACCGGGTCCACCACAATAGAAGAAGTGCGCTTCTTACCGATTGCCGTTTTTCTTGCGAGTACTCTTGGTGCCGCGCCCGTCGATCTCAAGCTCATATTTGCGGGGCGCAGCGGGGCGGCGCTACTCTACGACCTCAAACAGAACGCACTCGTTTCGAGCTGGAATGAGCGCCGGGCAAACAGCACCGCGCTGAGGCCAGGGTCCGTGCTTAAACCCTTTACGCTCGCTGCGTTCATCGAGGCCGGACTCTATAGGAAAACACTCAACGCACCCGAAGCGCTCGCCTATTCCTCCAACGAGTTTTTCGACAAGTTGGTAGCGCGAATGGATCCCGCCGATCTGGATCGTGGTTACGCAAGATTCGGGCTCAACTACCGTGCGCCAACTCTTACACTGGCTGCGCTGCTTGAGGCCACAAAGCGTCTGGTTGCCCGCCACCGCGAAGAGCGCCTGCGGCCCGTCTTTCAAGGGCTTGAACACGCTGTCAGCTATGGCACTGCCCGACTGGCTGCGATCCAGGCGACCAGTGTCGCAGGCAAGACGGGCACCACAAGTTCGTCCGCGCTTTTCTTTGGGTATGCCCCCGCTGAGCAGCCTCGCTATTTGCTGTTGATCCATCTCGACGCAGGATCCGGCGGTGGCGATGCCGCTCCTTTCGCGGCCAAGATTTTCGCCAATCTCTTCAAAACTCCCCCCTCCGATTTCGACTCGCAATCGATGAGCATCCGGCTCTTCTGGCAGAACCCACCCACCAGCCTGAACCTCAAGCCCGGCAAGTATCCAGCGGGCACCATGATTGAAGCGAACACCAGCCGACTCGCCGCGCCCGGCCCATTAATTGTCGAATTCAAGAACTATCTCTACCTGCTCACCACGCAGGTCCCGCTTGAAGATTACGTCTCTGCGGTGCTGCATGGCGAAGCCGGCGGCTTTGCCCACAAAGAGTCGCGAGAAGCAATGGCGATTGCCGCCCGCACCTATGCGGTGCGCTTTCGCAGTCGTCATTCTGAAGAGGGCTTCGACTTTTGCGACACCACACACTGCCAGGATGCGCGTTTCACTTTGAGTGAGCGCAAAGAGCTTCGCGATGCCGTCGAGACAACTAGCTCCGAGCTTCTCTGGCACCAGGGCAGACCCGCCGCCACTTACTATCATGCAGACTCGGGAGGCTGGCTGGAGGCCGCCAGCGACGCTCCTTACCTTGCCCAGCGCAAGGACCCCTGGTGGCAGGATTCTCCACAAGCACAATGGACCTGGACCGTCAAACTCACAGAGCTTGCACAAGTGCTCAACCTCACTCTGATTACTAAAGACTTTCGCGTCACTTCGAGAGAAGCTTCGGGGCGGGCGCGCGCGCTCAACGCCTTCGGTCACCCCGCTGAAGCCGCCGCTTTCCGAATGCTCGTGGGCCGCACACTTGGGTGGGAGAAGTTACCGTCACGATGGTTTGAAGTCGCCCGCTCAGGCCAGCAATTGGTGTTTCAT
>JBKJSR010000333.1:0-2784 GCA_046594355.1 Bryobacter sp. | reverse complement strand
GGCAGCATTGCATTCGGGTAAATGATCAGTACCGTATCTGCTTTCGTCGGGATCACGGTGATGCGTTCGAAGTTGGGTTGACGGATTATCACTGAGAAGGAGACTGTCATGAACCGTAAACGAAATCTGGCTCCTGTGCATCCGGGTAAAATTCTGCGTGAAGAATTTCTTCAGCCTATGGCGTTGTCGATCAATGCGTTGGCGCGGGCACTGCGGGTTCCGCCGAGTCAGGTGTCCGGGATAGTGAATGAGAAGCGTGGGGTGAGCGCGCTGATGGCGTTGCGGCTGGCACGGTACTTTGGGTGCTCGGCGGAGTTGTGGCTGGGATTGCAGCAGGACTTTGAACTCGATATGGCACGAGATGCGGCTGGGGTGCGGATTGAGTTGGAAGTGTTGCCGCGCGCGAGTTGACCGATTGTGGAGCGTGGCTCAAATAAAGCGGCTTGTGAGGCGAGCACCGATACCGAGACGGTGCGTCTTGGGCTTGAGGCGCTGGTGCGCCGTGCGGCGTATGAGCGGCTGCGGGCATTTCGCGGAACGGAAAAAATGCAGCCCGATGTTCCGAGGCGGCGGGAGGAGAAGGCGTCGAAGCGTAAGGTGGTCTGATGGTTCTTGTCGACACTTCGGTTTGGATTCGATTTCGAGCAAAGCGAGCGCCTTTCGCGATAGAGTTTGATCGACTACTGGCCCGTGATGAAGTGGTTGGGCATGAACTGATTTACGGCGAGGTCCGCTTTTAGTAAATTATGAGCGCATGCTTCAAGCCGAGTTGATACCGCACCGCGAAATCGTTGCGTTTGTGCGGGAACGCGGATTGCATGGGCGCGGCGAGGTGGATCGATAATCATCTGCTCGCTTCGGCGAAGGTTGAGCGACTGCTGTTCTGGACCGCAGATTCGAGGGCTAAGACCGGCCCAGTGACGGTCGCGGTTTTACGAACGCATTTGAGCAGTCGTGGAGCTAGGCGAGGATCTCTTTGATGACTTCGCCCTCTACATCGGTGAGGCGCATCTGGCGTCCGTTGTAAGGATAGGTGAGGCGGGTGTGATCGAAGCCGAGGCAATGCAGCACCGTGGCGTGGACATCGTTCACCGACTTCTTGTTCTCTTGGGCGGCGAGGCCGAATTCGTCGGTGCTGCCAATAATAGTGCCTCCCTTGACTCCGCCGCCTGCCATCCAGATGGAAAAGCCATAGGGGTTGTGGTCGCGGCCGTCCATGCGTTGAGAGATCGGCAGGCGGCCAAATTCGCCGTGCCAGATGACCAGGGTGGAATCGAGGAGACCGCGGGCTTCGAGATCGGCTAACAAGCCCGCAATGGGCTTGTCGGTTTCAGCGCAGTGCTGGTCGTGGTTTTCGCGGATGTCCCAGTGCGCATCCCAACTCTCCTGGAAGTTGCCGCCGCCGGAGAAAATCTGTACGTAGCGAACGCCGCGCTCCACCAGACGGCGGGCCATCAGGGCCTGGCGGCCAACGTATTCACTGTTCTTGTTGCCGATGCCATACATCTCGCGTGTGGCTGCCGATTCTTTGTTCAGATCCACAGCGTCGCTGGCTTCGGTTTGCATCTGGTAGGCGAGCTCGTAGGAGGCGATGCGAGCGGAGAGTTCGTTGTCCTGCGGGTTCTTTTCGAGGTGCTCTTCGTTCAGCTTTTGCAGGAAGGCGAGCCAGCGTTTTTGGCGGGCATCGTCCATTCCCTTGGGTGGTTTGAGGTCGACGATCGGGTCGCCCGTGGCACGGAATTGAGTGCCCTGGTAGGCGGCGGGCATGAAGCCATTGCCCCAGTTGGGAGCGCCGCCGATGGGGCCTCCGCGCGGATCGCTAAAGACCACAAAGGCGGGCAGATTCTGATTGACGGTGCCAAGCCCATAAGTGGCCCAACTGCCCATCGACGGATAGCCGGCCTGGATGGAGCCGGTGTTCATCTGATAGAGGGCGGGGGCGTGATCGTTGGACTTCGAGTACATCGAACGGATCAGGGCAAGCTTGTCGACGTGCTTTGCGACATGCGGAAAGAGAGTAGAGACATCCATACCGCATTGGCCGTGCTTTTTGGTTTCCCAAAGGGAAGGCATGAGGCCGCCGGGAGTGCCCTGCGAGGGCGTGATGTTCTTGCCCGGGATGGTTTCGCCGGCATGTTTGACGAGGTAGGGCTTGGGGTCGAAGGTATCGATGTGGCTGACGCCGCCGTAACAGAAGATGGAAATAACGGCCTTGGCTTTACCCGCGAAGTGAGGGGTTCTCGGCGACATCAGGGATGCGCCTTGGGCGGAACCGGTGTGCAGTAACTCGGCTGCGGCAAGGCCGGCGAAGCCGCCACCAACGCGATTGAGTAATTGTCTTCTCGACCAGAATCGTTGTTCCATGATGGGTGTTCCTTAGAGAATATAGACGAATTCGTTGAAGTTGAAGAGGGCCTGGCAGAAATCGATCAGGGAGTCTTTGCCTTGGGCGAGGAACTCGTTTGCCCTGGTACGTTCCGATTTACTGGGGGGCCTGGCGAGGGCGTGCTCGAAGGCCAGAGTGACGAGCTGTTCCCGCTCGCCGCCGGACTCTTTTTCGAGCCTTGCAGCGAAGCGCTGTGCCTGGAGGTTGACGAAGCTGTTGTTCATCAGGATGAGCGCTTGCGGCGATACGGTGGAGCGATTGCGGCGGCCACAGGAGCCGATGGTGTCGGGCTTGTCGAAAACCTCAAACATGGGCAGCGGGATGCTGCGTTTGGAAAAAACGTAGATGCTGCGGCGCCAGGTGGCGGGGTCGTTATCGGGCTTGCCAACCCAGTTGCG
>JBKJSR010000620.1:0-18618 GCA_046594355.1 Bryobacter sp. | reverse complement strand
CTTAGCGTTCGCAAGGCTCGCGGTTGTTGAGGATGGGGAAGAAGAGGCGCCGCGAGTCGCCTTCATTGCGGCAGCTCATCTTGCGGCCATTGACGAAAATTTGCAGCGCATCGGGGCCGTAGAGGACTGCATTGTCGGCGAGGTTTGGGTCCATGAGGATGCGCAGGAATCCTTCGTCCAGGTAGTCGGCTACGAGCTTTGCCGGAGCGCTGAGGGTGGCAAGGCGGAGACCGTTGTGTTCGACAAGTTCGCTGCCCTGAGACATCCAGCGGAGATACTTATGGCCGGCGCGAGCCGTGATCAGCGAGTGTTCGCCTGAGCGCTGCAGCAGGTCTGTAGCGGGCGCGAACAGAAAGTAGATCGCAAGGAGTGCGCCACTCAAACGGTAACGCTCCGCACTACGGCGGCTACCGGGGCGGAGCCGACGGGAATCATGGTGAAGAGGGGCGCGGTTTTTTGACGCCTGGAGACAATGTTGGCGAGGCGAATGATCGCGATGTCGCCCGAGCGCTGGTTCAGGACGAGGGCCATCTGGCTATCGGGAGTGAGTACGACGCAACGTGGTTCCGAGCCGACGGCGACGACGGCCGCAAGCTTCTGGGAGCGGATATCGAGCACTGAGACTGTGTCGGTGGAAGGGCTGGTGACGAAGAGGAACTGTGGCTGGTTTGAGACCGCCATAGGGCCGGGGGACTTGCCGCTCAACAGCGTGGCCGCGACTTGCGATTGAAAAGGGTAGACGACGACAACGCCATCAAGGCCTTCGCCGGTAATGAAGAGCTGGCCGCCGTCCTGGTTAAAGCAGAGATTTTCCGGCTGCACTGGAAGGGGCAGGATAACTACAACTTTGCCGCTAGCGCTGTCGACCATGGTCAACTGGCGGGCTTGGCGGTGCGCGACTACCAGCATGCTGGCGTTGTTGAGGAAGCGAAGCAGGCCGGCAGGCTGATCGAGTCTGGCCATGGTGAATGATTTTTGTGAAGAGTCGCGGAGAATGCCGACCCGATTGGATTGTGGAAATGCGACTGCGACGTGGTCGCTGCCAGGGGAGACGGTGATGCTACCAGCGCTCTCGGGCAGGTTCCATTGGGCGGCGGGCTCGAGACGCTGCCGATCGATGGCGAGCAATTTTTTCCGATCGGCGCTGAGAGCCCAGAGGGTGTTGGCGTCCCAATTGAGCCAGACCGAATCGGGGGCGACGAGGGGCTTGAGCCTTTTGGCAATGGAGAGTTCACTGATCTTCACTTCTTCGACGATGCCGTTGTCTCCGACGGTGATGAGGAAATCCTGGGTGGGGACATCGATCAACTGGACCGGGTTGCCGGCGGGCCGGATGCGCTTTTTTTCGAGAGCAAAGGCAGCGAGATCGACGACGGCGATATCGCCGGAATCGCGAGTCGCGACGAAGGCGTAGCCAACAAACGCATTCTTTGTGCGCGAGCTACAGCCTGCGAGGGCGCCAGCCAGGCCAGTTACCAATAACGATCTACGCGATAGCACACCCGCTATTATGAACCTTGCAGGATGTTGCCCACCTTATTGCTTGCTTTTCAGCTTCCGTTCGCTTTGCCCGCCGCCCTTGAGGAGTGGAAGGCGGAGATCGAAGCCCGGAGTTTCAACCGTATAGAAATCATACGAATTCCGGGCGATCCGATTCCGCTCGAGGACCGCGAAGTGCTGTACTCGTACTTCAACCGCGGGGATTTTGCGGAGTCTTTCTCGCGGGCGCAGGCGCTTACCTTCCGTTATGAGACCGGGGGCAAATCGCGGAGCCTGATTCTATTAAATTTGCCGCGCATGCAGCAGACACAGAATTCATCGTCGGCGCTGATTGCGCACGAGCTGGGGCACTTGTGGCTGGCCTCGATTGGATTGCCATCACCCGTTTATACGCCTGGGCCCAAGGCATGTCTCGCGATCCATACGGGCGACATCGTGCAACATATTCTGTTGCGTGTGGAAAGCGACCGGAGGGGAATACCGTGGCGACCATCGTATGAGCGAGACTACACGGCGGCCAGTGAATCGTTGAAGAAGGAGCCGACGGCAGGAGCTGGGGATGATTGTTTGCGGGCGCAACGGCTCAGCCTGATGATCGACGTGCGGACGAGTTTTGAGCCAAACGCTTTTGCCGCTCGCGAAGAGTATCTGGAGGTGCTTGCGCGGCAGGACAGGGAAGCCGAGGCGATTGCGATCGAACTGATTGAGCAATTCGATGGCAAGCTGACGCTGGAGAAGAGCGCGTATGAGTGGGCACTGGAGCAGGCTCGTCTCGCGGTGGAGCGGTTGCTCGGAAGCTGAGGGGAACGGTCGCTCACGGGATGTCCGCTATCCTGAGTCTTTGCATGTTGGAGATTCAAGTAGAAGAACTCCGGCCGGGCGTAATTGTGATTCGCCTGCCGGGAAAACTGATTATGGGCCCAGAGAGCGCAGCTTTCGAATCGGCGGTGAATGAACGCCTCGATGCTGGGGCGAGGGATCTTGTGTTCGATCTTTCCGGGTTGAAGCAAATCGATTCGACGGGCATTGGCCGATTCATATCTACTTACAATCGCCTGCTGCAAATCTCCGGGACACTTGGCATGGCAGCCGCCAAGCCCATTGTGCGACAGAACTTTCGCGTAACTCGGCTCGATACGGTTTTTAAATTCTACGACTCGGTTGACGATGCCATTGCCGCGATTCCGGCGATGAAGTAGTGTTTACTCGCCTCGCGGGGTTGGCCGAATGGCAGTAGTTTGCGGACTTCGGCAGGCTCTTCGTTGAGAATTTGACTGCGCTGCGGCTACCCAACGGATGAGTGGTCGAAGCGCCAGGGGCCTTTATTCCGGGCGGCTGGACGCGTTTGGACCATTGCAACTGACGGAAGAAGGACGAGGCCGAGCGCAGGCGATGCGGCGCCGACGGAACACAAAGCCAACGCTTGCGTCATGCTGCGGCAGCTCTGCCGAGCTCAGATGCCAGCGCTCACTTCTTCCTCCCTGGAGTCGACCAGATCGGTATCTTTGAGGAGTTGATAGACGGCTTCATGAAGCTTAAGTGCCAGGGATCCCCGGTCTTTGACGGTGAGGCCTGCGGTGGGAATTGGATCGCCGATGCGGACCAGGACATTGCCCGGTGAGACTGTACCGGAACCGAAGGGGAGAACTTTTTCGCTGCCGGAGATTGCGACCGGCACAACCTGAACACCGGCGTTGATCGCGATGTAGAACGCTCCCTCGCGGAAGGGCTGCAGTCTGGCGTTCGGGGAACGGCCGCCTTCGGGGAAAATCAAGATGCTGATGCCACGCTCGCGGATGATGCGTCCGGCTTCGGCCATGCTCCTGACGGCCTCGCGCGGGTTGTCGCGAGGGACGGAGATATGACCGGCGCGGCTCAAGTGATAGCCGAGGAAAGGGATTTTGAAAAGACCCTTTTTGGCCATGAAGCGAAATTGCACGGGGATGGCGGCGAGGATGCCGGGGGTGTCCATGTAGCTCAGATGGTTGGCGACGAAGACGTAGCTGCCCTGGGGATCGATCTTCTCGAGGCCTTCGATCTTGAGACCAACGAAACTGACCCGGAGGAGCATTCGCGCCCAGGCGCGGGCAATCGAAACCTGCATCCTTCCGGTCGACTCAAAGAGCGACACGACCAGATTGACGGATCCATAACCGATGGTGCAGAGGATGATGAGTGGGTTGATGACGATCAACGCCCGCAGTTGAGGCAGCATGTACTTTCTCTATTGTAGAAGCGGACGGGCTTCGCCCACCACAAACAAGGAGCCGGTGATGAAAACCACGGCGTCTTTGTGGACGGAGGCGAGGAGGGGGATGACGTCCTGAACCCGATCGCAAATCTGCACGTCGGGGTGCGGACAGAGGGCGAGGATCGATTCTGTTTCGAGTGAGCGCTGCTGATTGGCGCGGGTGAGGATGAGGCGGGTGGCGACGGGGAAAAGTTCGCCCGCGATCTCCGTGACAACCTTGTCGCGCATGACGCCAAAGACAATCCAGATCTCACGGCCCCGGAAGTGGCGATCAATGAACTCGCGCAAGCGGCGGGCGGCGGACGGGTTGTGCGCGCCGTCGAGGTAGATGAGCGGATCGCGGCGAATCAACTCAAGACGGCCGGGCCAGACGGCCTTGGCGATGCCGGCGTGGATAGTGGCGGGCGGGATGCCGAGTTTGTGCAGCGCGACGGCGGCGGCGAGGCTGTTGCCGACTTGATGCCCACCGGCGAGGGGGCAATCCACTTCGAGACGTACCTCGTTTTTTGTGGCGAAGTAATGGCAGCCGTCGACGCGCAGCTCGAGCCCGGAGACGATCCAGGTTGCGACATCCTCGAGATCTTCCGCGACGAAAAGGTGTTTGATTTCGGGGTGCTGGAGACCCAGAACAAGCGGGCGGCCGGGCTTGATGATGCCCGCTTTTTCGCTGGCGATTTGCTCGAGGGTGTCCCCGAGATACTGCTGGTGGTCGAGGTCGACTGGCGTGATGATGCTGAGGATCGGGTCGACGATGTTGGTGGCGTCGAGACGGCCGCCAAGGCCTACTTCGACAACGAGCCGCTCGACCAATGCTTCGCGAAAGAGCCAGAAGCCCATGGCGGTAACGGTTTCGAAGTAAGTGGGATGCGAATCGATCGCGCCTGAGGCGAGAAGCGAGTTTGCAGCGGCGTGAACGATGTCGAAGGCTCTGGAGAAATCCTGTTCGCTAACGGGCTGGCCCGCGATGCGAATGCGCTCGGTGGGGTTGACCAGATGGGGGCTGGTGTAGAAACCCGTCTTGAAGCCAGCCTCGCGCAGGGTGGATTCGAGCATGGAACAGACGCTGCCCTTGCCGTTGGTGCCGGCGACGTGGATGATGGGGCAACTATTTTGCGGGTTGCCGAGAGCCTCGAGAAGACAACGGATGGCGTCGAGCCCGAGCTTGATGGTCTTGACTTCGTTGCCGAGGGAATAGAGATATTGGACGGAAGAGGGGAAGTCCATTTAAGGGAGCGCAGGCTTGGCCGCGCAGCCGTAGGAGCTGGGGATACGCCCGCCCTTATTGAGTTCCCTGTAGCCGATCTCGGTGTTGTAGTAGATCCGCGAGACGAGGCTTTTGAGCATGCGGAAGAAGCGATGGCCTTCATCGATGCCGTATTCGCTGTCGCTATCGAGCGTTTGCAGCACGCGGACCTGATCCGGGGCACTCAGCTTGAGGAAGGTCTTCTGGTACTTGCCGTTAGTGTAACCATCGAGCCAGCCGAGGCCATCGAGGAAACGGACGCGCTCGGTATCGGGACCATCGGTAATGAAGAGATCGACATAACGATGGACGAGAGCAGCCTTGGCACCCGGGGTGTCGGTAGCCGGGATGATGAGATCGCCCAGGGCTTCTACGGTTGCCATCTGGTGGCCGTCGAGGGTCTGGGCTGTCCAGGATTCCGCCGCAGGCAAGCCCGCTACCGCGACGGAGACGAGCCCGGCCCCGGCTTTGAGGGCAACGCGGCGTGGAAGTTCAAATTGACTCATCGTGATTTCACTTTATATCAAGTTCCAGGTCTTCAAGAGCCAGGCATATTCGAAGGAAATTTCTTCGATGCGATCATAGCGGCCGGAAGCGCCAAAATGACCTGAGCCCATATTGATTTTAAGAAGAATTTCGCTGGACTGCCGATTTTTTTCGCGAAGGCGGGCGACCCATTTGGCGGGTTCCCAGTAGGAGACGCGGGGGTCGTTGAGGCCGCCTGTCGCGAGTATGGGCGGATAGGCGGCCTCGCGGGTGTTGTCATAGGGGGAGTATTCCCGAATGGCGGCAAAGAAGCTTGGCTCGGCTGGATTGCCCCACTCTTCGTATTCACCGACGGTGAGGGGAAGCGAGGCATCGAGCATGGTGTTGACCACATCGACGAACGGCACGTGGGCGAGGACGCCGCCGAACAGATCTGGCCGCATGGTGACGGCGGCACCTACGAGCAAGCCGCCGGCGCTGCCGCCCTCGATGAGGAGTTTCGGGGATTCGGTCCATCCATCGGCGATGAGTTGTTCCGCGCAGGCGATGAAGTCGAGAAAGCTGTTGCGCTTGTGGAGCATGCGTCCGGCGTCGTGCCAGGGCTGGCCCATTTCAGAACCACCCCGAACTTGAGCGATCACGAAAACAACGCCCCTGTCGATGAGGCTGAGGCGGGCGCTGTTGAAGTTAGCGTCGCAATTTTCACCGTAAGCGCCATAGCCGTAGAGCAAGAGCGGGTGAGTCTGTTCGCGATTGAGATCGCGGCGATAAATCAGGACGTAAGGGACGGCGGTGCCATCGTGACTGGCGGCGGTGATGCGTTCGACCTGGTAGCGCGAAGAATCGAAATTGCCTGGCACCTCGGTGCGTTTTTTCAATTCCTTTTCGCCGGTCGCGAAGTGGAAGTCGAAGACGCTGGGCGGGGTGAGAGGAGACTGGAACTGGTAGCGCAGAGTGCCGGTTTCGTATTCGAGATTGCCCGTGAGGTTGACGGTGTACGCGGCTTCGCCGAATTCAATGCCGTGCCAGGTTTCTTCGCCGAACTTGCGGTAACGGAAGCGCCTCAGCCCCCCGCTACGTTCGGTGACGATCAGATGATCCTTGAAGGCCGTAACGCTTTCGAGAAAGACATCGGCACGATGAGGAAGAACTTCTTCCCAAGCGCTCTCCTGCCAGTTTGAGACGCTGGTGCGCACCAGCCGGAAGTTGCGTCCGCGATCATTGATGCGGATGTAAAAGTAGTCTTCCTGGTGGGTAATGCTGTATTCGATGTCCTGCTGGCGGGGACGCAGCACGAGGAAAGCGGCGGCGGGGTTGTTGGCATCGCAGAGCCGAAGCTCGGTGGTGGTGGCCGATGCGGATTCGAGGATGAAGAATCGATTGCTGCGCGTCTTGTAGATGTCGACGCGGAAGCGCTCGTCATTCTCTTCGAAGACGAGTTGATCGGCGCTCGAATCTTCTCCGAGGTTGTGGCGGAAGATGCGGTAAGGTCGGCGGGCGGCGTCGAGAACGCTGTAGTAGAAAGTACGGTTGTCGGGGGCCCAGGCAAGAGAGTCGTAAGTGCGTTCGATGCGGTCGGCGAGGAGCCTGCCGGTGCTAAGATCCTTGACGCGGACGGTGTAGTCTTCATCGCCTTCGAGGTCTGTGGAGTAGGCGAGGAGGCGATGGTCTGGACTGGATTCGAGTACACCGACGCGGAAGTAATCCTGCCCCGCCGCGAGTTCATTGGAATCGAGATTGATTTGTTCCGGGGCATCGGGATGAGCGAGTTTGCGGCAGTAGATGGGGTATTGCTTGCCTTCTTCGGTGCGCGAGTAATAGAAGTAGGGGCCTTCTTTGATCGGAACGCTGAGGTCCGTCTGCTGGATGCGGCTGAGGATCTCGTCGTAAAGCCTTTTTTGTAAGTCCAGTGTGGCCGACATTGCGGCATCGGTGTGAGCGTTTTCGGCGGCGAGATGGGCTACAACCTGGGCGCTCGATTTCTCGCGCAACCAGGCATAATCGTCGGACCATGCCGTGCCGTGGAGCTCCCGCTCGACCGGAATTTTGTGCGCCTGAGGAACTTGCATACTATTGAGGCTAGCTAAACTCGCTGTATGCGTCGACCGATCTGGCTATTTTTGATTACTTTGACTGCTCTCGGGCAGCCGCTCGCCGTCGAGGGGGAGCGTCTGCGGGCGCACATCCGGTTCTTAGCGAACGACCTGCTGGAAGGGCGTGCGGTGGGGACGCGAGGGGGTCAACTGGCGGCACAATACCTGGCGTCGGCCCTGGAGGCTGTGGGTACACAGGGAGCAGGGGACGGCGGCACTTTTTTTCAACGCGTGCCGCTGACCGGGGTGCTGGTTGACACTGCATCGAGCCTGACGGTCGGTGGCAAGGCACTGGCGTGGCGGACTCATTTTGTTGGTACCACGCATACGCAGGAGGAAGCGCTTCGCTTTTCGGCTCCGCTTGTTTTTGTTGGGCATGGCATCCACGCACCGGAGTTTGGCTGGGACGATTACGCGGGTACCGATGTGAAAGGCAAGATCGTTGTGCTGTTTACGGGCGAGCCTCCGAGTGAGGACCCGGCTTTTTTTGGTGGTAAGGCGTTGACATACTATGGCCGCTGGACTTACAAGTTTGAAGAGGCGGCACGACAGGGAGCGGCGGGGGCGATGATCGTGCATACGGACGAGACGGCGAGTTATGGCTGGAGCGTCGTCGAGAATTCGTGGGCGCGCGAAGATATCCAACTGGAGCGGGCGGCGACGGATGCTAGCTTGCGATTTGCCGCGTGGATTTCAACGCCGGCGGCGAGGCTTGCGGGCCTGAATGTGGAAGAGCTATTGGCGCGGGCGGATCAGAAGGGTTTTGTTGCGATGCTGCTGCCGCAGAGTGCAAGCGTGGTCTTGCGTGCGAAGGTGAGGAAGATCGAGTCGCAGAACGTGGTGGCGCGGATTGCCGGGTCCGACCCGAAGGCGATGGCTGAGCACATTATTTATTCCGCTCACTGGGATCATTTGGGAACTGGAACGCAGGGCGGGGACCGGATCTTCAATGGCGCGGTAGACAATGCGACGGGTTGTGCGATGCTGATTGAATTTGCCCGTGCCTGGGCTGCGCTTTCGCCACGGCCCCGGCGGTCGGTGTTGTTTCTCGCGGTTACGGGGGAGGAGAGCGGGCTGCGGGGGTCGGAATATTATGTGCGGCATCCGCTGTTTCCGCTGGCGGACGCCAAGCTGAATATCAACGTGGATGGTATTTTGCCGGGTGGTAAACCCAGCGGCGTGCTGGCGCTGGGTGACGACAAAACAAAGGCCTGGCCGCTCCTTGAGGAGACTGCCAGGCGCTTTGCACTTCCGCTTCGTCCAGATCCCCGGCCAGAGGCGGGGAGTGCTTTCCGGAGCGACCATTTCAGCTTTGCGAAGGCTGGTGTTTCTGCTTTCTCACTGATCCCGGTCGATGTTCCGGGCGAGTTTGCGCGGAGCTACAACGGGAAGCATTACCACCAGCCATCGGACGAGTATTCAGCAGACTGGGAGATGACATCGCTCGAGTCCGTAGCCAATCTGGCCCTGACTCTCGGGGTGAATGCCGCCTCGCGGCCCTAGGCTGCTTCAGGCTACCTTCCGCACGCGCTTTGTGATGGGGAAGCGATGGGAAACATCGTCGCTGCGGAGCGGCATCTCGACGAGGTTGGTGGATGCAACGACTGTACGGTCGACTTTCTTTTCGGGCACTTCGTCGGTGCGGCGCAGGTACATGACAGAAACTTTTTTCCTGGCAATGCCGCTGAAGTATTCATCGAGCGGAAATAGAGCGTAGGGCTGCATCTCGCGGAAGACCCGCCCCAGCTTTTCTTGCAGCATGTAGACGCGATGGAAGAAAGCGCCCTTATCGATCCCGATTTTGGCGATGCAAAGCTTCCAGTCGGCACCATAGAGGAAATGCCACTTGAAGACTTCATATTCGGCCTGGTTGAGGCAACGGCGGGAAGTCAGTTCGAAGTCGGCGATGTACTCTTCATTGCGTCGACCCCAGAAGCGGTTTCCGGTCGGACCCTCGGCGTGATCGAGGGTGAGAGCGCTGGTTATACCCGCTTTTTCGAGGGAGTTCCGGTAGCGCATAAAGCAGGCGCGAAAGATGGCGCGGAATACACAGCCGCACGGTCTGGTTTGATCTTTGATCGGGGTTCTGCGAAGTCCCAAGCCCCGGCAAAACACGCATGCCATACTGGCCAATCCGATTGTTTCACTACGAGTCCATTCCATTGTCGTAAATTCCTTTTATTGTTCTTATTTTCCATCGGCAGGTCAGAATCCCCTCCAACACTGCATGAATAATAATCATTCAATTATCGGCATAATTCAACATAAATTATAGTAGTAGGCCTAGGACTGCAACCGTAGTACTGGTCTATGTTGTTAAATCGATTGGAATTATCGGATTAAATATACTGTGATGATAAATATTTATCTAAACAATAATGAGAGATTATTTTGAGTTATCGTTTTTTATTGATTTGGATTCCAGGTAAACCTCTAGTACTTCGCGGGCGGTTCGGTCCCAGTGGTAAATGGAGGCCTGCGCATGACCTTTGTGGATCAAGTTTGCTCTAAGTTGCTCGTCTACAAGGACTTCGCGGATTCCCCGGGCGATGTCGAAGACGTTTTCAGGATTGACGAGGACGGCGGCATCACCTACAACCTCCGGGAGGGAACTGGTGCCGGAGCAGACAACAGGTGTTCCCGATGCCATTGCCTCGAGCGGAGGCATTCCGAAGCCTTCATAAAGAGAAGGAAAGACGAAGGCCAGCGCTGCAGAGTAGAAAACGCGCAGCGTGTCGAAGGGTACGAAACCGAAGAAGCGCACAAAGGGCTCCATGCGGGTCTGGATTACCATGCGGCGAACCTGGGGATGCTTCCACATTTCGTCGCCGATGATGATGAGGCGAAGATCTTTATAGACGGGGTGATTTTCGAGCTCGTTGCGGAGGACGGCGAAGGCTTCGACCAGACGGGGGATGTTCTTCTGCGGCCTGATGTTGCCGGCATAGAGGAGGAAGGGATAGCAGATCTGGTAGCGGTCGAGGGTCTTTTGTCGTTCTGCCTGCCAGGAGGCAAAGGCGGGACTGCCAGAAGAGGCGAGATGGGAGTGTTCGAGAAAGCGGGGATCGGGTGCGGAATAGATTTGGCGAATGCGGGAGTGCGGAACACGGAGGAGGTCTTCGACATCGCGCTGTGTGGACTTGGAGACGGCGATGATGTGTTGTGCGCGCAAGAGGCTGCGGCGGAAGCGGAAGAGCCTGTACTGGTGGCGGAGCGAGGTGTTTTCGGAATGCTGTGTTTCCCTAAACAGAAGGCTGCTCATGTCGTGAATCGTGACGATGTAGGGCTTGGGCATGAGCAAGGGGGCCGCATTGAGGGGGACGTGGCAGAGATCGGGCTTGAGGCGGCGGAGGAAAAGCGGAAAGCTGATCTGATTCAGAAGACCCGAATCGGAGCGGGGGAACACGGCGCGCCGGAAGTTAGCGGGCAATTCACCAAATTCGCGCAAATCCTCTTTGCGGCCGGCGAGGATGTAATGATTCTCTTCATCGATGCGGGAGAGAGCCTGCACCATGTTGCGAATGTACGTGCCAATTCCGTAGTCTCTGGAGTGGCGGACGTCAATCGCGATGCGCATGGCGCGCCCTAGCCGACACTTGCTGGAGCGAGTCTCCAGGAGTAAAGCGGGAAGCCCTGGGTGAGGGCATGGACACGCTTGCGCACGGCGGCGCTGCGGTCTTCACTGGCAGGGTCGGCAAGTACTTCGGCGATCAGGCGGGCGACCTGTTCGAATTCAGCGTTACCGAAGCCACGGGTGGTGAGGGCGGCGGTGCCGAGGCGAATGCCACTCGGGTTGAGCGGGGGATTGACGTCGAAGGGAATGGCATTCTTGTTGACGGTGATGTGGGCGCGGTCGAGAGCGGCTTCGGCCTCTTTGCCCTTGACGCCTTTTGAGAAGACATCCATCAGGACGATGTGCGAATCTGTTCCGCCCGAAATGATGCGGAAGCCTTCGCTTTGGAGGCCCGAGGCGAGCACCTTGGCGTTCGAGAGGACGTTTTGGACGTAGACCTTGAATTCGGGTTGCATCGCTTCAAGGAAGCAAGTGGCCTTGGCTGCTATGACGTGAACGAGGGGACCGCCCTGGGCACCTGGGAAAACATTTCTGTCAATGTCCTTGGCGAAGCGCTCCTCGGCGAGGATGAGGCCGCTGCGAGGGCCCCGAAGCGTCTTGTGCGTGGTGGAAGTGACGATGTGTGCGTGTTCGCAGGGGTTGGGGTAAACGCCACCGGCGATCAAGCCGGAGTAGTGCGCCATGTCGACGAGGAAGATCGCGCCAACGCTATCGGCAATTTCGCGGAAGCGTTTGAAATCGATCACGCGGGCATAGGCACTGGCACCGGCAATGATCATTTTGGGCTTGTTCTCTTCGGCGAGGCGGGCGACTTCGTCATAGTCGATCAACTCGTCGGATTGCTTTACACCGTAGGGAATAATCTTGTAGAGCTTGCCCGAGAAATTCAAGTGATGGCCGTGAGTGAGATGCCCGCCGTGGGACAGGTTCATGCCGAGAATCGTGTCGCCGGGGTTGAGAACGGCGGCGTAGGCGGCCTGATTGGCCTGAGAGCCGGAGTGGGGCTGGACGTTGGCGTACTGAGCGCCGAATAGTTGCTTTGCGCGATCGCGGGCGAGATTTTCGACGACGTCGGAATGTTCGCAACCGCCGTAGTAGCGCTTGCCGGGGTAGCCTTCGGCGTACTTGTTGGTGAAGATGCTGCCGGTGGCTTCGAGCACGGCTTCGGAAGTGAAGTTTTCACTGGCGATCAATTCCAGAAAATCCTGCTGGCGGGCGGTTTCGCGACGGACAGCTTCCGCTACTTCCGGGTCAACCTGTGCGAGGCTTCTGCTCATCCGTTGTTCATCGTTCATGGTCTGCTGCTACTTGTCTTTCTGGGAGTCTTCGATTGCCTGGATCTTGGCGATGCGGCGGGCGTGACGGCCGCCTTCAAATTCGGTAGTGAGGAAGACCCCGATCAATTTGCGGGCGGTGTCTTCGCTGGTGTAATTGGCACCGAGAGCGAGGATGTTGGCATCGTTGTGACGGCGCACGTAGCCCACTTCGTCTTCGCTCGTACCGAGCGCGGCGCGAATGCCATTAATTTTATTGGCGGCAATCGACATGCCTACACCGCTTGCGCAGACAAGGATGCCCTTATCGGCTGCACCGGAGAGAACTTGCCCCGCGACGATTTCGGCGAAATCGGGATAGTCGACCGAATCCGTGCTGGTCGTGCCCGCGTCCGAAACTTCGTGCCCTTTGGCAATCAGTTCGTCACGTAGTTTTTGTTTTAGGAGGAATCCGGCGTGGTCCGCGCCAATAGCAATCTTCATAAGCCGAAGAACCCTAAGTCTAGCATGCTAGACTCGATAACTTACTCTCTTCCGAAGGCGTTTTTCCCCATGTTCTGGAGTCAACTTTTCATCCCCACGTTGCGGGAAGTCCCTGCCGACGCCGAGGTGGCCAGCCACCGGCTGCTACTGCGCGCAGGCTACATTCGCCCGCTTGGTGCCGGCATCTACAACTACCTTTTCCTTGCGCAGCGGAGCATGGCGAAGATCATGAAGATCATTCGCGAGGAGATGGAGGCGATCGGCGCGCAGGAGTTTCATCTTGCCGCTTTGAATCCCGCCGAGCTGTGGCAGGAAAGCGGCCGCTGGACCGGAATGGGCCAGAACATGTTCCGGCTCAAGGATCGATTCAATCGCGAACTTTGTCTCGCGATGACGCATGAAGAAGTGATGACTTCAATCGCGCGCGGAGAATTGCGCAGCTACAAACAACTGCCGCAAATCTGGTACCAGATCCAGACGAAGTTTCGCGATGAACCGCGCCCGAAGAGCGGGTTGCTGCGCGTGCGCCAGTTTTTGATGAAGGACTCCTACTCGTTCGACATCAATGCCGCCGGCCTCGATGCGAGCTACGAGAAACATCGGCTCGCCTATTGCAGGATCTTTGAGCGGTGCGGCATTGAGTATGTGGTTGTGGACGCCGATTCGGGGGCCATGGGTGGCAGCGCGAGCCAGGAGTTTATGGTGGCTACCGATGCTGGCGAAGATTTAGTGGTGGTCTGCAAAGAGACGGGATACGCGGCGAATTTAGAGAAGGCAGTTTCACGTCCCGTACCACCCGCGGCTCCCGACAATCAGGAGGCGCTTGAGCCGGTTGAGATCCATACGCCGAATCAGAAATCGATTGACGAAGTGGCGGTGTTTCTTGGGTTGCCCACTACTTCGCTGATCAAGAGTTTTGTCGTGATTGCGGACTTTGGCAATAGGCAGAAGCCCATTCTTGCGCTGCTCCGCGGCAATCATCAATTGAGCGAAACGAAGTTCAATGCGGTAGTTGGGTGCAAGGAATTCCGGGCCGCGAATCCAGATGAGATTCGCGAACTGTTTGGTGCCGACCCCGGCTCGCTGGGACCGGTGGGTGTGAAGACCATGCCGGTCTATGCGGACCTTGCACTCGAAGGCCGCAGGAACATGGTGGCCGGCGCGAACAAGGACGACTATCATTTGAGCAACGTGACGCCTGGGGAAGATTTTACGGCGAAGTTCGCCGATCTTCGTGACGTGGAAGCCGGCGATACGGAGATGGAGACTGGTGCGCCGCTCGCGATCGTGAAGACGATGGAGATTGGACACATCTTCAAGCTGGGCTACAAATATTCGAACAGCATGGGCCTCGATGTGTTGAATGAAGACGGCAAAGAAGTGAAAGTGATCATGGGCTCTTACGGCATTGGCGTGGAGCGCGTGCTGTGTGGAGCGGTGGAGCTATTCAACGATGCCGACGGCATTTCGATGCCGGCCTCAATTGCGCCGTTTGAAGTTGTAGTGACGCCGGTGAATCTGGGCGATGCGGGCCAGAAGCAGGCGGCTTTCGATCTCTATGCGCAACTGAAGGCGGCTGGGCTGGATGTGTTGCTCGACGATCGCGACGAGCGTCCGGGGGTGAAGTTCAAGGACGCCGAGTTGATCGGCATTCCGTGGCGTATCACGATTGGCAAGAAGCTCGCTCAAGGGATTGTTGAAGTGGTGGAGCGCCGTGGCAAAACGATGAGCGAGGTGCCGCTGGTGGAGGTGGCTGCATGGATCCAGACCAGACTCAGGTAATCGGCTGGGCTGAAATCCGGTCACGATTTCCAGCGCTTGCGGCTCGGACTTTTTTGAATACGGCGACGATGGGGCAGTTGCCACAGGCGGCGACGGACGCAGTGGTTGCGCATTTGCAGCGCCGCGATTTGACGGCCGCAGTGGACGCGCCCAAGTGGTTTGACGACCTCGATGCTTTGCGCGTAAAGCTGGCCAGGCTGATCCATGCCGAGGCGACCGATATCGCCATGATTCCCTCTACTTCGCATGGGCTGGCCGTTGCGTTGAATGGAATCGAATGGCAGGCGGGCGACCGCGTGGTTACCCTGTACCCGGAGTTTCCGAATAACACTTATGCACCGGGTTTGCTTGCGCGCAAGGGAGTTGAGTTGATCGAGACCCCGATGGAAGATTTGCATCGGCATTTGAATGCGCGGACGCGTCTGGTGTTGGTGAGTGCGCTCAATTATGTCACCGGTTTTCGGGCACCGATTGCGGAGATTCGCAGCATGTGTCACCCGTCGACTTTGCTTTATGTGGATGCGACACAGGGTTGCGGTGCGATTGAATTCAACGTGAACGAGCTTGGCATCGACCTGTTGAGTGTCCATGGATACAAGTGGCTTTTGAGTCCGACTGGCGCGGGGTTCCTGTATGTGAAGCCAAGTGTGCGGCCGCAGCTTGAGCCGCATGTGATCGGCTGGCGGAGCCATCACAATTGGCGCGACTGGGCAAATCTGCACCACGGGGTTCCGGAATTTTCAACAGCGGCTGAACGCTATGAAGGCTACTTTCCGGCGATGCCGCTCTATTACGCAATGGAGCAGAGTATCGATCTGTTTCTGGGTCTTGGCGCGGGGGTGATCGAGGCTCGCGTGTTGGCGCTTGCGGCGAAGTTACGTGATCAAGTGATCGCGCTTGGTGGCACTGTGGCTCATACGGACAGCCCGATTGTCGCTTGCCGCTTTCCAGATGTGGATTCGGGCAAACTGGCGGCGGCGCTGCTTGAGAAGAAGATCATTGTCAGCGCAAGGCATGGGCTGTTGCGGGTGAGCGTTCATCTATACAACGATGAGGCGGACATCGAACGCTTTGCCGCCGCAGTGCGTGAAATTACGGCTTGAATCGCTGCCGGGTAGAGGCGATGTTCCTGCTCGAGGATGCGGGCACTGAGGGTGTCTTCGGTGTCGTCTTCGAGCACTTCCACCGGGGCCTGCGCGATGATCGGGCCGGTATCGAGACCTTCGTCTACATAGTGAACCGTGCAGCCGGTGATCTTGACGCCATACGCGAAGGCCTGTTGCTGGGCGTGCAAGCCCGGGAAACTCGGCAGCAGCGAAGGATGAATGTTCAGGATCTTGCCCGCATAGGCTGCAATAAAATCTTTGCTCAGGAGCCGCATGTAGCCGGCGAGACAAATCAGATCGACGCGAGACTGTTCGAGAATCGCGATGACCTTGCGGTCGAAATCCGCACGCTGAATGCCTTTGGAATTGAGCGCGAAGTGAGCTAGGCCATGGTCTTGTGCGTAGGCGAGGCCGGCGGCATCGGGGACATTCGAGATGACACATGCGATCTCCGCCGCTAGCTCTCCGCCTTTGATCGCCCGGTGGATCGCCTGAAAATTCGATCCTCTTCCGCTCAGCAGTATGCCCAAGCGGGTCACGCGTAGACGACCTTTGGTTTTTCGGTCTTTTTGCCTTTGACGACAGTGCCTAATGCAACGGGTGCAAATCCGGCCTTGGCGAGAGCCTTCTTGGCCTTTTCGGCATCAGCGGCGGCAACACAGACGATCATTCCAATGCCGAGATTGAAGGTGCGCCGCCAGTCGGCTTCTGGCACTTTACCGATCTCACGCAGCATTTCAAAGAGGGCAGGTACCTGCCAGGCCTTCGTGTCGATGCGGGCATTGGTTCCGGGCGGCAACATGCGGGGCGTGTTATCGGTAATGCCACCACCGGTGATGTGAGCGGCCCCCTTCAGCAGTTTGGCTTTGCGCAAGGCGCGCAGTGCACGCGCGTAGCTCAAATGCACGCGCAGCAGAGCATTGCCGACGCTTTCACCCAGCTCGGGCAGCGTCGTGGTTACCTTGTATTTTGCAACTTCGAAGAGCAGCTTTCGCGCGAGCGAATAGCCGTTGGTGTGCAAGCCGTCGCTGGGCAAGCCGAGCAATACATCACCTGGAACAATCGTCGAGCCGGTGATCAACTGCTTCTCTTCACAAGCCCCCACGATAAAGCCTGCGACGTCGTAGTCACCCTTTTTGTATAAGCCTGGCATCTCGGCGGTTTCGCCCCCGATCAGCGCGCAGCCGTTGCGCTCGCAGCCGCGGGCAATGCCGCGAATCACACTCGATGCAATCGTTGAATCGAGTTCGCCCATGGCGAAGTAATCGAGGAAGAATAGAGGCTCCGCGCCCTGCACCATGATGTCGTTGACGCAATGGTTGACCAGGCACTCGCCTACGGTATCGTGCTTGCGGGCGAGGATGGCTACCTTGAGTTTGGTGCCGATCCCATCGGCGCTGGAGATGAGAACCGGCTGCTTGTAACCTTTGATACGGAAAGCGGCACCAAAGCTACCGATGCCCGTTAAAACATTTGACGAGAATGTGCGCTTGGCCGCTTCCTTGATGGATTCAACGGTTTTTTCGCCTTCTTCGATGCTGACGCCAGCCTGACTGTAAGTGATGGGCATGAATTTGAAATCTTCTATACTTTAGCAATCCATATGACGATACGGCGCCGGAACTTCCTTCACATCGCCGCCTGGACCAGCGCTGCACCCGCGCTTCTGGCCCAAGGCCGCCCTCCTATTCTCATCCGCAATGCGAAGATCGTGCCCGTGAGTGGGCCTGTCATCGCGAAGGGATCCGTCCTTGTCGAGAACGGAATGATCAGCGGCGTGGGAGAGAATATCGCCGCTCCGGCGGGTGCGCAAATCATCGAAGGCGAAGGGTTGACCGTTTACCCGGGACTCATGGATGGGTTGAGCACGTTGGGGCTGGACGTAGCTGCGCCGCCTGCGGCCGGGGGTCGCCCTGGCGGCGGGCCGCCAATCGCGCTAGCCGCCGGTGTAACGATTTCGCGCGGTCCGGAAGATCGTCCGCTGACAACGCCCTGGTTGAAAGCAGCCGACCTGATCAAGACTACAGAGCGGCGATTGCCACTGGCTCGCAGCGCCGGTTTTACGAGTGCGGCGACTTTTCCGACCACGGGAATCTTTGCCGGGCAAGGTGCCGTCATCAATCTTGCCGGCGAACGCACCGGCGACATGGTGGTTGACGCCTCGGCTGGAATGTTCACGACACTTTCGACCAATCGTGGCGGGGGTTTTCCAAATTCGCTGATGGGTGTGATTGCGTATCTCCGCCAAACCTATCTCGATGCGGATCATTACAAAATGGCGATGACGATCTACGGGAAGCATCCCAATCTGCAGCGGCCCAGTTATGAGCGTGCGCTCGAAGGCATTCTTGAAGCGCCCCGCAC
Organism: Bryobacter sp.; assembly: GCA_046594355.1. Taxonomy (GTDB): domain Bacteria; phylum Acidobacteriota; class Terriglobia; order Bryobacterales; family Bryobacteraceae; genus Bryobacter. The sequence goes on along the minus strand of JBKJSR010000620.1, from coordinate 462 downwards.
GCTGTTTCCCGCAGTGCGCGCACACGAGATCGATCGCATGTTGCGCCTCACCAAAGAATTCAAAACGAAGCCGGTGCTCTACGGGCTGCACGAAGGCTTTCGGCGTGGCGACGAAATCGCGAAGTCTGGGGTGCCAGTGATTGTGAACCTTCATTGGCCCGAGGCAGCGCGCGATGCGGACCCGGAAGACCATGAGGATCTGCGGACGCTAGAGTTGCGCGACAAGGCCGCCTCTACGCCGGGTGTTCTTGCGAAAGCGGGAGTGAAGTTCAGCTTCTCGAGCATTGGTGTCGATACCCCGGCTGGAGCGCTGCGGGCGGTGAAGAAGGCGATCGACGCCGGCCTTGCGCCGACGGACGCATTGCGTGCGATGACGCTATCGGCGGCGGAAATCTATGGCGTCTCGCAGCGTCTCGGTTCCATTGAGAAGGGCAAGATTGCCAACCTCACCGTGACCAAAGG
>JBKJSR010000520.1:0-4031 GCA_046594355.1 Bryobacter sp. | reverse complement strand
CTATCGCCAGTGCTGGCGGGCGAATCCATTGGGCTGCGCGAGGAAGAAGACCTGTACGCCGTCTACTGCGGCCGGCTCTTTCTTGGTTGGCTGGAGAATCGCACTGGCACTTTTGTGCGCGAAGATCGGGCTGAGCGCTGGGCCAAAAGCAAGACTGCGGCATGAGCCTCGCATGGAAATGCCGGATCGTGGGAGCGGTGGAAATGCCAACACCGCTTTCCCACCGCTCCCTCAATCCTTGGGAATCGCCAGGGCGATTCCCACATTCCCACACGACGGCGGCGGTTCCACTGCCCTCTCCCATCCAAAGCCAAAAACCAGTGCGCTATCTTCTTCCTAAGCAGCCGGGCACATCGTCAATGTGTCACCCAACCTCCCGGTCTAAAGTGTCAACTATCACTCCGGTCGCACAAATGATCATATGTACTGTTAGAGTCCTTCACTAACAGGCTAGCCTAACTTGCTAGAAGCGCACGTTCAGTCCAATGCGAAGCGCCCGTTTCGAGCCCGGCGAAATGTTGTTATTGCTATGGGCGCTCACGTAGTAGTGTGTATCCAACACGTTTTCGATATTGGCCTGCAAGCGCAGTTTCTCCGTCAGGCTATAGAACACCGCCGCATCGGCGCGGGTAAAAGCGGGCAAGCGGACACTGTTATCGATCGCGGCGAACATGTCCGCCTGGTGGATCAAGCCAAAACCGGCGCCAAGCCGGGGCAGGATGCGGTAATGATTCCACAACGAGAATGTGTGCTGCGGCACCTGAGGCACTCTTGCCCCCGCGAGACCCGCTGTCGTCGCACTTCGCAGCACGGCATCCTGCCGCGCATAGCCTCCGGCAATGGTCCAGATCCGCGCGAGCCTTCCGTTGAATCCAAGCTCCAGACCCTTGCTGCGCTGAGCCCCGGTCTGCACGATCAGGGCCGGATTGTTTGGATGTACGGCACTTGTATTCGTGCGATCCAGCAAATAAATTGCCGAACTGAGCGATAGTCCCCGCGCCAGATCCCACTTGGCACCAATCTCATAATTCGTGAACTTCTCCGGCTTTAGCGTCTGGCTGGTGGCGGTGAGCGAAGCAAATTGGTCTCCTGCGCTGGGCAGAAACGAGACGCTGTAATTCCCATAAAGCGATAGCGATGTGATGGGTTTGATCACGATGCCGGCTCGCGGAGACACCATGTTGTCTACCCGCCGCAGCCGTGCGTCATTGCGGAGGTTCGCGAAACTCAAGTCAAATCGGTCAAAGCGCAAACCACTTACGATCTGCACAAAGCGCGAGATCTGAATCTGATCCTGTACATATGCCGCGCTTACAGTATTTCGCACCGAATTATGCGCATCGCTTGCGCTCTGCCGAAAGCCGGCCGCCGTAAATACAGTCGGGCTTGAGAAAGGCACGCTCAGCGTCGTCGCATTACCGAAGTAACCCGTATTGCGTAAGTTATCGGTCACTTGGCGGCCAAATTCCGACCCAACCAGAAGCGTGTGGCGCACCGGCCCTGTCTTCAGGTTCCGCACCGCGTCGGTCTGATTGAATAGATTGTTGCGCTGCGTTGCCGTGTCATAAGCGGAAAGGCTCACCATCGTCTGATCGGCATTCACCGCTCCCGGAAACACGTTGCCGTAGAACTTGTCGTAGGCACCAAAGAGAGTCTGATTGCGCAGGTTCCATCCGCCAATCTGCTGCTCGACAACCGCCGACCCAAGATGCACATCGGCACTGGACTTACTCTGATCCGGGTTGCCGAAGAACACAGTCCGCTCCGCCGTCGATGGAACTCCGCGATACGACGGAACTCCCCGGTCCACCACGCGGCCGTCATGAAAGTACTCGTAGCTCAAACGAAGTTTCGTGCTTTGGGTTGGAATCAGCGTCAAGGTCGGGCTTACCCCGTAGCGGCGCAGACTTCCATACTGACGAAAACTGCCGGAATCCTCAAACATCGAATTCAGCCGGAATGCGGCAATGCGGTTGAGTGGCTGATCGATGTCCGCCAGCACGCGCTTGTTGCCGAACGATCCACCTTGAACGGAAAGTTCCCGCAACGGTGTGAAGCCAGCTTCCTTGGTCACGCGATTCAATACTCCACCTCCCCCACCCCGGCCAAACATCATCGCATTCGGACCCTTCAATGCTTCCACTCTTTCGAGGTTATAAAGATCGCGATAGTACTGCGCATCGTCGCGAACTCCGTTCACAAAAAAGTCCGCCGTCGATGTATTGCCGCGGATGATCGGTGCGTCGCGATGTCCTTCGCCTTGCGCCATGCCAATCCCGGGAACATAACGTACCACGTCCGCCATGCTCATCATTGCCTGGTCGCGCATCTGTTCGACATTGATCACACTGATCGACTGCGGAATATCCAGTAGTTCCGTGGGTGTTTTTGTCGCTGTAGTAGTTGCAGCAGTTGTATAGCCGGACTTTTCTGTCACCGTGATCGTGTGTACCGAACCGGCCACCCCAAGCATAATTTCGATTCTCGCCCCCGCAATTTCCTTCAAACTCACCGTGCGTTCCGCATCGAAAAATCCTTCCGCTTGCACTCGCAACTTGTAGCTTCCAGCCAGGTAGCTTTGGAGCGAAAACTCAAAGTTCCCACTTCTATCGGTGCTGCTTGTGATCGCTTCACGGCCCGGAGCGCTCAGAATCAACTTTGCACCTGCCAAGGTCGCGCCGGACTGGTCCACAACCCTGCCCGCAAGCTTTGAAATCGGAGGCTCCGCTTGCAACAGGCTGAAAAATAAACAGAAAAAGATCGTCTTGATCGGTACTTGCCAAAGAGAACGGATGGATATCACAGTTTATAAGCCTTTTTAGAAGATGTATAGATAATAATGCAACTCAGTTGCAACAACTCCATTTCAGCATGAAAGGTAGATCTTCGTCAAGGACCAAAACGGTCTGATATCAAAAATAATCGAGTTTGGGGTGGGGAAAGTCTAGAAAAAAAGGGAAGGCAGCGCAAGTACCACGACCACTTAAATGGATTCGTATGCCGACAGCCGATTACGCTGACTCCGGATACCGAGCCGGTCTTGGCGGTCCAAGCGCTAGTTGCGCTGGGGCTCGTTGTTTGTGGATTGGTCGGCGGCAACCACGGTGCCGCTCGCACTCGGGACAGGCAAGCTCAAGTTGTTGTCGTACTTGGGCCCTAGACCCAGAGCGATCAAGGTTTTAGCATCGATTTTTCCATCGACACGCACTTTTTGGTCCGATTCAAAGCGCTTTAATGCATCTGCGCTCGCAACATTCCAGCTTCCCGTCGCTTCACTTTGCAAGTACCCGCGTTCCACCAAAGCTTGCTGCACTTCACGAATGCGGCTCGAACCAGGACTGCTCGGCGAAACCGGCAGTTTGCGAACCGGCTTGCGATAAACCGCTCTCGATTTTCTCGCGGCAATCGTCTTTGCCGAAGAGATCCTGCTCGCCGTTCTAGCCTTGACCGTAGTGTGTTTCGACTGGGTTGCTACTGGCTTTGCCAAAAGGCCACAGGCGCCAATCAGGCAGGCTACAAGTATGGCTATCGTTGAACGCATTATCACCACAAATTATACCAAAAATAATATCGGAAGGATGCACCAGAATTGTCCAATGCAAGATGAGCATGAAACGGGAATGGATTCCAATGCAAGATGAGCATGAAAGCGGGGAAGGTGGAGTAGGCATGCTGGCGTATGCAGATACGCATGGAAAAAGCCGAGAATGTAAGTCAAAAGAAGATCCGGGAGTTTTTGGATTGCAGCGGCGGGATCGAGTTTACGGGGGAAGGGCGAGGGGAGATCTAAGGCTGGGTCGAGCGGGTGCTGGTAGCGCAGGAGTTTGGGAGGGAGAAGAAGAAGGAACGGGGACTGATTCGCGCCTACGCCGGGAAGGTAACGGGGTTGAGCGAGTCGCAGCTGACGCGGCTGATCCGGAGCTACTTGGACAATGGGAGGGTGGAGGGGAAGCGCTACCGTCGCCACAAATTTTCCGCCTACTACACGGCGGCGGACATTCGGCTGCTGGCAGACGTGGACCGGGTCCACG
>JBKJSR010000363.1:0-2677 GCA_046594355.1 Bryobacter sp. | reverse complement strand
GAGGCCAGCCAGCGTTCGCCGATTGGCATGCCAGCGCGAATCGCGACTGTGAGCCAGCCCGCCGTTGAGCGGTAGAGGGGGATGCGGGTATTGTCGTCAAGGCCAGGGAGAACTCTGTTCTGAATTTGCAGCAGTGTTTCGCCGGTGGGGCGGAAGACGCCGGTAGCAGGATCGAGATATTGCGCGACGCGGGTGCCACGGAAGAAGCCGGCGATATTCGCGCGGCTGCGGGATGCGCCGATGCGCTCGTCATCGATGTCGCCGCCGCTGAGGCGATTTTGCGCCCCTGTTGCGGTGGAGGATACTTCGATCCAGGGACGGCGGCCGCCTGGGGTGTGGCGCAGCGTGACCGTTCCGGATTGCGGCGGGAGGCGGCGGATGTTGCGGTTGGGGTTCAAGTCGCGGCCCAGGATGTAGCTGTAGTTCGCTTGCAGGGTCCATTGGCGCGGCATGAAGTAGCGGGATTGCGCTTCGATGCCGTAGTAGCGGGATTGGCCGTCGTTGACGAAGGCTTTGACGGCGCGCGGGTCTAAATCTGTAGCCACGGCGACTACACCCTGGGCCCGCTGGGCGGTGGTCTGAGGAAGTGTTGAGAGGGAAAGTCCGGCGAGCGTTGCGGGGGCGGACGCAGCGGGGAAGAGTAGGGTACGGCGGGAGATGGGGCCGGCAAGTTCGGCGTTGAAGAACTGGATGCGGGTGAAGATTTTGCGGGTGTCGAGGCGGGCACCGAATTCGTAGTTCATGAGCGATTCGGCGGTGAGGGCGCGGAGATTCTTGCCTTGAGAGCGCGCGCCTTCTCCTGCATCGGTGCTGAGGAGTGCGCCAGCGGGAATGGCAAAGGAAGCCGGAATCTCATAGCCAAGATCGTTGAGGCCGAGTGCGCCGAGGTCGTTTAGATTGGGGGCGCGGAAGCCGCGGCTCACAATGCCGTGGAGACCGAAGACAGTGGTGAGATCCCAGCGTAGGGTGGTGTGAAAAGTGGTGTCGCGGAAGACGAGCGTGTTCGCTTGGTCATTGAAGCGGACGGTCGTGAAGCGGAGGCCGGTTGAGGCGCGAAGCTGGCGTGTGAGTTGCAGATTTGCCTGGCTGAAGAGGCCGAAGTTGCCATAACGGGAATTGTCCGGATAGAGAGGACGAGGACGGGTGATCGAGTTGCTGACTGGATTGCGCACTGCACGCGAGGAGGCGATGTGTTCGTCGTAGAGGTCGCCACCGAAGGCGGCCTGGAGACGGTTGCCCCAATGCGTTGTGGCTTGACCGGTATAGCCGTAGACATTGACGCCCGATAGGTCTGAGGTGATTGGATCTGTCGCGAGGAGGTTTTGGCGGCGGCTGCCATCGGTTTGCCGATTGAAGGAGAAGGTGCCGCCGAGAGAATCGAAGATGCCTTTGTCGAGGATCTCGTAGCGGGTGTAGAACCAGTTGAGGACTTGCGGAGTAAAGCTGGACTTAAGGCGGCCGAGGCCCCCCATGAGATCTTTGTAGCCGCGAACTTGATCCTGGACGCCGCGCTGGTAATTGAAAGTGAGTAATTGATCGGGATGCGGGCGGAAGGCGAGTTTGGATTCGAAGCCGTATTGGTGGAAACCGGTGTCCTGCATGCGGTAGCCAGTGAGGTCACGGACTGCGTCGAAGGGCATGCCGAAGAGTCTGTGGAAGACGTTGCGGGAATCGTGGCCGCGCCCAGGGCGGAGGTCGTTGTGTTTGCGGCCGGAAGCGCCGAATAGCCAGAAGAGTTTGTGGCTGGCGATGGAGAGGCGTGCGGCTGCGGAAGTGGAGAGGTCGGCGGATGCGCCGCCGAGGTTGAAGTCGCCGTGGGTCTGAAGCGAGTTGAGATCAGAGAAGCGTGGGGCTTGAGTTGAGACGTGGATGGTGCCGCCAAGGGAATCGCTGCCGTATGGGACACCGGTGGGGCCGAGGAGGGCTTCGATGCGCTGAGCCTGGGATGGTTCGACGTAAGCGAGGTATTGGTTAGGGCCGGAGCGGAAGGTGGAATTGTTGAAGCGGATGCCGTCGAGCAGGTTTAGCACCTGGTTGCCGGTGAGGCCGCGCAGGAAGGGCGAGACCTGGGCGCTGGTGGATTGTTGGACGAGGATGCCTGGGGCGGATTCGAGGGCACTGCCGAGAGTGAGGATGGGTTTTTTGAGGATGTCGCTGCGGTCGAGTATCGTGGTGACGTAAGGGGAATCTGAGGCTTGTTCGGAGGAGCCTCGGGTAGCGGCGACTGTGATCTTTGTGTGTAGGGAGGAGGGTTCGAGAGTGATGTCGAAGTTGCTCGCGGCGTTGCCCGATGAGACGATGCGTTCGAGGGGGGAGAAGCCTTCTGCGGCGACGTGAAGCTGGTAGCGGGTGGGCTGGGGCGCGTCCCAGTTGAATTGTCCACTGGAATTGGATTTGGTTTCGTGAAGGGTGAAGCCGCTAAGGCTTTTGAATTCGACGCGGGCGTTTTCGATGGCATTGCCGGAAGAGTCGAGGATGCGACCGGAAATGGCGGCCAGGAGGCTAGAAGCGAAGAGGAGCGAGACGACCAGAAGCTTCATTGTATAGAAGGTCAGGCTAACATGCGAAGCTTTACGGTTCTATGACGGGGAGGCCGCGAATGACGTTTCGTCAATTCTTCAGACTGTAGCCTGAACTGGAAATCACTTTCGCTAGCGAATTGCGATTTTGCCTGACG
>JBKJSR010000300.1:0-5275 GCA_046594355.1 Bryobacter sp. | reverse complement strand
CGAGCCAATTAATGTGTGTGCCGCACGGCGCGCTCTGGTTTTGATTCTCAAAGGTGCAGCCAGCGCCGAGGAGCACACGCAGATCCATGTCCATTCCGCACGCCGGGAGGTCCGTCTGCCGAGTGTGATTCGCCTGCATGATTACCGCCGCATTCCGCACCAGACGCGGTCGTTATCGCGGAAGAACATTCTGATGCGCGATCGCTATACCTGCCAGTATTGCCAGAAGATCATGCCGGCGGGAGAGCTGACGCTGGACCATGTGATGCCGAGATCGCGCGGCGGCCCAACCAGTTGGGAGAATCTGGTGGCGTGCTGCCATCCGTGTAACAACCGAAAGGGAAGCAGGACGCCGGACGAGGCAAACTTCCGCTTGCTAAAGCCGCCGAAGCCCTTTAGCCTGCATACATCGCGGCATTTGATGCGGTTGCTGGCAAGAAGCGATGAACAGTGGCGCAAGTACCTGTTTTATTGAGACAATTGCAGGGCGGGCCCTTAGCACAACGGTTAGTGCAGCAGACTCATAATCTGTTGGTTGTTGGTTCAAATCCAACAGGGCCCACCATTTGAGATTGAACACTTGCAGCACCCAGCTTTACAAATCGCACGCTCTGATTTTTGCGAGTTACGCCAGCCGCAGGTCGAGCGCGCTTCTCGATTGCGCGGAAGCACCCAGGCTCAAACAATGAGAAGCTGCGATGAATATGTTCCGGCCCGGCCCAAGCGAAAGTTTTTATAAATCTCGCTGCGGCTCAGGCAGTCCCCCCCGAGACTTGGCGCAGTAGGTTGAAGAAGGCTTTCTTGCGCTCTGTGTTGATGCCCCAATTGACGGGCGGGCATTGGTAGCCATCTGAATAGTCGCTAGCACCAGGGTCGAAATATCCCCAGGAGGCGTACTCCGAAATCGCCGCCATCATGTTGTTCATCGGCTTGTCGAAATCGAAGTGGTCGTCTTCGTTGAAGAGGATCGGCATTGGTTTGTAGCCTGCAACCGCACGCGTCAGGCGAACCATTTCGGCGATGCGCTTGGGGTCTTTTACGCCGTTTCCATGGATCAGCAGGAAGTCTGAAGTCTTGACAACATTCGACTCGGGAATTCCGTTACCGCCGTAAGACGTCCCCGTGAGTAGACGGCGGCCTTTGCGGTTCATGCCTTTCACGACGTCAATCAATTCGTGGATCCGTGCGGGCTTTAAAATCTCGTGGTCGTAGGCTTTGACATTCGTTTCGTTGTTCACTTCGACGAGGATGTTGCGGTAGTCCTTATCGAGCAGCCAGTTGGTGGCGTTGACAACGGCACGGCGGACGGCGGCTTCGTCCTTGAGGACTTGATCCTGACCGAAATAGAAGTAGCCAACGATGGGGACCATGCCGAGCTGGTCGGCGCGGTCGAGGATCTGCTCAAGGCGCGACATGAAATCCGGAAGCAGCGAGCCGTCGGCGGCGATGCCGGAGGTGAACCAGGGCTGGTTTTTCGAATAACCCTCGGGACTGCCGCCCTGGAGGTTGAGCGTGAACGAAAGAAGGCCGTGCTCGCGCCAGACGGGCATGGCGGCGATGAATTCCCTGACGTTGCGCCCGGCATCCCATGTCTTTGTGTCGGGGTAGGCCCACTTTGAAATGGTTTGGGGATTCTTGTCGTCGAAGATGCCCTGCACCATGCGTGAATTCATGAGTAGGCCTTCGATCTTGTGACCTTGGTAGGACCTGCCTTTGTAGGTGGCCTGGCCATTGATAAAGAACTGGTCTTTGCGGATAGCGACCGTGGTTTTGCGGGCGGCAGCCTGGAGCATGGCTGGGGCAGCCGCAAGTTGGATTAAGGAGCGTCTGGTGATCATTAAAATTTGAAACTCAAAGCCAGTTGAATTATACGTGGCGCACGGGCCGAGCTTAAATAAGTGAATCGCCTGTTCACCAATGCTGCGGCAAGCGTACACCCTCGTTTGGCAAGGTGCCGGCGATACCATGCAGTGCCTGTTCCCTACTCTTCCGGCTGGAAGAGTTTACGTGGACGAAGTCCGGCCAGGAAGAGGTGGAGATGTTCAGCATACTAACGATTTTGATCGTTGTGGGGATCATCATCGCGATCGTAAAATCTCGTGTTGTGGTTCCGCCCGGGGTATGTCAAGACTTTTGTGTCAACACGGATTTCATCATGGATGAATTCTTAGCCTTTAAGCTGCTTGTGCCGTCCGCATGCGCTCGGGCTAGCCGGTTTCAACGTCTTTGCCATGTCAAGCTCCTTATAAGTGTGCTTCGCCGGATTCGCTTCAAACCGCTTCTTGCGCTCGACGGCGTGATCGATCTCCTTCGGCGGGACACCCGCTCTTTCACGAGACCGTGAGAGACCACCGCCGCCATCGTGCCGTGGATAGGAGTACAGTATCCGGTGGTGAACGCCTCCCAGCCTGACGCGCAACTCGTGGATCTCGTCGCGGAGGAAGTCCGCTTTGGGCCGCCGCAATTTGTGGCCCATCTCGCGCAATCGCTCCAACCAGAGGTAGCACTTGTCCTGTACCTTCGCCGGTAACTCATCGAACCACTCCGCGAACGGGCATGATCCATCTTCCTCCCGGTAGAGGGCGACTCTGGTCTCAGACACTCGATCCCGGTCTCTTCGCAATATTGCGAAAATGCAAGCTTGCGACTAAAGACCTTCCCACCGCCAATCCGTAGCCCACATCTGCAAGTATTTACCCTCTCAACAGAAATTCAAATTGAAATAGATTGGCAGGACTTCTACGCCACATGCTCTACCCTGTAGAGGTATGCAGAAGAAGTGGAATTTTTACGTCAAGGTTCTCGTGATCGAAGAAGAGGAAGGCGACGTCCAGAAGGATCGCCTGTGCCGCGAAATCGCCCGTCAGTTGCAAAAGATCTACGGTGTCCGGTCCGCCGAAGTGACCAGCGTCACGATAGAGTAGCTTGCGCTTCCATTTGCCTGTAGATCCGCAAGAAATAGCCGTCCGTCATCGACGCAATGTAATCGCACACGCGCCGCGGTAGCGGATCTCCCTGCAGATCCTCCGGCCCTTGCGGCAACTGATCCGGGTGCAGCAGGAAACAATCGAAAAGCTTTTCGATTGCCTGCGCCGAATGGTCCCGTTCTTCCACCAGAAGCCGCGTGTGATAGACCCGGGCATGCAAAAACCGCTTCAGCGCCGCAGACGTCTCCGCCGCCGCTTCCGTAAATCGCACCAAGCGATCCGGATGCTGGCGTACCTCGTCCACCGTCGCCACGCCAGCCGCCTCGCACGCCACAATCGTCCCTTCCATCAGGCCCCGCATCAGGTGATCGATTAGCCTCCGTTGCAGCTCATGCAACTGGATGCGCTCTTCCGCCGCCGGAAACTGTCCTTCAATCTCTTCGAGAATGGTCCCCGCCATCCCCACTGCCTCACCCAACTCTCCAAGTGTAAAGAATCCCGCCTCATGCGCATCATCCACATCCGCCGTGTTGTAGGCGATCTCATCCGCGAGATCGATCAACTGCGCTTCGAGCGGCGGACGCAAGCCTGGCAAATACTCAGCGAGCGCGCCCACGGTATCGGACGGCAGATCCCGCGAGTGCTTCACAATCCCCTCGCGCACCTCAAAGCTTAGATTCAATCCCGGATACATCGCATAGCGATGCTCAAACGATTCCACTATCCGCAGCGCATGCACGTTGTGCTCGAATCGATCACCATAGCGCCCGAGGATACGGTTCAATGCCACTTCGCCCGAATGCGCAAATGGCGGATGCCCGATGTCGTGTGCCAGCGCCAGCGCCTCCGTGAAGTCCTCGTCGAGACCCAACACCCGCGCCGCCGTGCGAGCCAGTTGCGCTACTTCCAGCGTATGCGTCAACCGATTGCGAAAGTGGTCCGAGATCCCCGCCGGGAAAACCTGCGTCTTGGCCTCCAGACGCCGAAAAGCCCGCGAATGCACAATGCGGTCGCGGTCTCGTTGAAAGTCGTTGCGAAACGACGGCAGGCTCTCGGGAAAGCGACGACCCAGACTTCGTTCCACCGGGAAGCGAAGCTGGGCCAGAACACCAGTCCGGATCATGTTTTTAAGACTTTACTTCTTTGGAGTGCCCATGATCGGTGCAGAGGGCAAGGTGCCCAGCACTTCGATCGCCGGCGATGAGATCGGGGCACGCGCTGTACGCAGCGGTTCCAGCAGCTTGCGCGCTTCCTCGGGCTTGGTCTTCGCAATATAACGGGCCAACTGTATTATCGACTGTTCCTTCGGCACCATGTAGGTCGGGTCGGCCAGCAGTCCGCGCAACAGTGCTTCGGCTTCCGCAGCCTTTCCCTGGCCCTGCAACAGTTCAGCCATCGTAAATTTCGCGAGCGACGCAGCTTCCTTGTCGCCACCCATTACTTCTTCAAGCTTCTTCTCGCCTGCGGCCTGTTGGCCACGCTCGATGTCCAGCATCGCGAGCATGTAGAGAGAAAGGCTGCCTTCTTTGCTGCCGGGATAAGCCGTCGACACCTTCGTAAAGGCATCGATTACTTTCTTTTCTTCCGCTGTCGTGCGGCTGGTGGTTGCCTGAGCGATACCCATCGCTTCGCCCAGCGCCAATTGGCGCTCGACTCGCTTCGTGCCCATGTACCACCAGATTCCGAAGCCGATCGCTGTCAGAGCGATTGCGGCACCAACATAAAGGCCGACTTGTTTTCTATGGCCCGAGACATACTCGGAGGCTTGGCCGACCGTTTCCACAAACTGGTCGTGCTTGATTACGTTATGAAGTGATTTATCCACGGGGAGTCCTACAGAGGGAAACTACAGGTTAACACGCGGCTACAACCCAGTGGGATTGGAAGTCGTGCCTAATGCAAGACGGCCTGAAGGAGTGGGGCAAGCTGGGGAGTGATCGTCAGCACGAAAGATGGCAAACTGAGCGTGGAACAGATAGAGGCGTTTTGGGAAGTGAGCACGGGAGTTTGGTTTCAGGGCCAGCGCCGGGAGGAGGTGTATGGGTGGATCACTCAGACCCTGCGTGGGCAGAGTTACCAGAAACAAGGCAAAAAGGTGCGAGGGTTGATACGGCGCTACGTGGAAAAGATGACCGGACGGAGCCGGACGCAAGTGACGCTGCTGGTGGCCCGTTACATGGAACACAGCCAAGTAGAAGTCACCCGCTACCGCCGAGATCAAGAACCTCGATTCCCGTTGCGCCCGGCTCAGCCTGGAGACGGTGCGGCAGCGGATGAGCAAGATCTGTGGCCGACAGTATCTGCGGGCACTGTTGCAGTATGAAGTCACCGCCGATGAGGCCGGAGGC
>JBKJSR010000072.1:0-3372 GCA_046594355.1 Bryobacter sp. | reverse complement strand
ATCGCAACGGTTGCCGAACCACTCCTCCTCACTTCCGTCAGCAACTTGTGGCGCTAATTTTCAACCACCCCCTTGCTTTCGCCATTTTGTCTCATAGACTAAATCCATGGCGGATATCTTCCTTCCGGATCTCGACAACTCCAAGGCTGGCGGCCTTTACGCCCAGAGCATTAAATCCCTGCGCAGCGCCGGGAAAGAAATCCCGGGCATCATGCACCTGCTCGCCTTCAAACCAAAGGCGACGGATTTTCTCAATCAGTTCACGCAAGAAGTGATGCGCGGCGAGTCTCCACTCAGTCCCGCCTTCCGTGAAATGATCGCAACCATAACCAGCGAGGGTAACGAGTGCTCCTTCTGCCGCGACTCGCACGGTGAAGCCGCCGCACTTCTTTTCGAAAAAGAAGGACGGGTCAAGAAGGGCAAAGGCCACGAATTCATTGGTGCCGTTCTCGAAGGAGACGCCGACTTGACCGCCGCTGAATGGGCGCTACTCGAATTTATTGTTCAGGTAAATCTCAAGGCCCAGGAGATCGAAGAGCCGGACATCCGCAACCTTCGCAAAGCTGGCTGGTCGGACGAAGCAATCTACGATGCCATCACGGTCTGCTCGCTTTTTAATTTTTATAACCGCTGGGTTGGCGCGAGCGGAGTGGCCTGGAAGGACGAAGATTCTTCACAAGCCAGCGGCGCAAGGATTGCACAACGAGGCTACATCCCATAGGATCGTAAGGTCCAATGATTCGATCCATATTCCTTACACTCGCCGGAGCCTTGCTGCTCTGTGCCCAGAAACCCGACCCCGCCGCTGTCCTGAAGCTGGCTGCCAAGCCCGGCTCCGCTGCATTCCAAAAAGCGATTGAAGCCAGCTTCACACCGCAACAACTCGAAAAAGGCGAAGCCTCGCTCGCCGTCGGCCCCGATGCCTTGTATATCGTCAAAGCCGCCAAAGCCCCGCAATTGCTGGTCAACGACTCTCCTGCCGCCCCCATGAAGAAGGCCGGTCCTTACTTCATCGGCACCGCCAAACTCGCCCTCTACACCTCGCACACTTATCACTACATGGTCGATGGCAAGCGCTTCGGCGGGCGCCTCGATGTTTCCGCTTTCGGCCCCGAAGCCTATGAACAAACCGGTGTCCCCCAAGGAAAGATGAGTGAAAAATTCGTAAACGCAAGCAAGCTCTACGAAGGCATGCTCACCGATTATTGGGTTTACACTCCGGCCCAGTACAACGCCTCAACCGCCGCTCCGGTGATGATCTGGCAGGACGGCGAAAAGTATTCCACCCGCGCCGCGAACAACCGCTTGCTCATCCAGCTCGACAATCTTGTGCAGCAGAAGCGCATCCCGGCGGCCATCCACGTTTTCATCTCGCCCGGCAAGGTCGGCACCCGCTCCCTGCGCAGTATTCTCTACGACACTTACACGGACAAGTACACACGCTATGTACTCGACGAGATCCTCCCTGAAGTGAGCGCAAAATGGAATCTGCGCAAAGACGGTTACTCCCGCGCCATCGCCGGAGAAAGTTCGGGTGCAATCTGCGCCTTCAACGCCGCCTGGTGGAAGCCCGAAGAATTCACGCGCGTCTACTCCCGCATCGGCAGCTTCACCAGCATCCAGTGGAAGCCGGGCGAACTAGACGGCGGCAACGTCTTCCCCTTCGCCATCCGCAAGCAACCCAAGCGCAACATCCGCGCCTTTCTTTCCGATGGCAGTGAAGACCTCGAAAACAGTCATGGCTCCTGGCCGCTGCAAAACATCCAGATGGCCAACTCACTCAAGATGATGGAATACGATTTCCTCTTCAAGTGGGGCAATGGCGCGCACAGCACCTCGATGGGCAATGCCGAAACCCCGCTCGCCCTCACCTGGATCTGGCGCGACTACGATCCCGCCAAGACTTCGCAAACCTTCACCATGGACCCGGCGGAAAAAGCAAAACCCTACTTCCGGGTAAGATCATTGAATCGTGACTGAAGACTTCGATACCCGGCTGGCGGAGCTGGAACAGAAGCTCCGCCAAAGCCAAACCCAGCTTGGCGCACTTACAAGACGTGTGTTTCAACTGGAACAAGGCGGCGCGGTTCCGCATGAAGAGATGCCTCCCGCCCTCGACAAGCAACCCGCGATCGCAACTCCACAGCAGGCTGCAATCCAAACGGCAATGGAACCGGACTGGGAATCGCGACTCGGCACCAACTGGCTCAATCGCGCCGGCGTCCTACTGTTAGTCATCGGCATCACGCTGTTTCTCGGCTTCGCTATGGCGGCCTTCGGACCGGCGGGTAAGATCGCAATCGGAACCGCAACCGGCTCCGCGCTGCTTGCCGCCGGCTACTGGTACGAGCACCAGGGCAACTTTCGCCTCTTCAGCCTGGGCATGCTTGCCGGCGGTTTCGCCATTCTTTACGCAACTGCCTACGCTTCGCACGCAGTCGAAGCTTCGCGCATTTTCTCCAACCTCTATCTCGGCATCGCGCTGCAAACGGCAATCGCCCTTGTGGCGGTCTGGCAGGCGGTGCAGCTTGCCAGTGAACGCGCGGCCATCCTTGCCTATCTCGCCGCCTATCTTGGTCTCGCCTCAAGCACTTCGCTGCCCCTCGTCTATGCCGGAGCCTACCCGCTCACCCTGAGCGCCCTCTGGCTAGCCGACCGTCTCGGCTGGCGCAACCTGCCCTGGACCATCCTCGCCTACACCTGGTTCTGCGAAATCCAGACGGGTTCGCGCGATTGGGAGTTTGAATTCTGGGGGCATCCCGTCGCCTGGGTCAACCTTGCTCTCTTCGCGGCATTTGAAATTCGCGAGCGCACTCGCGAATGGACCTGGCGCAACCCCGCTTTTATCGCGGCCAATTACGCCTTGTTTCTCACTGCTACGTTCGGGGAAACTCGCTTCGATCACACGATGCACGTCGCCGGCATTCTCGCCCTGCTCGCCGCAGGCGGCCTCATCGCCTCGCTGCTACGCGCCTGGCTTTCCGTACGCCGCGAGGCAATCAGCGAAGCGATCTTTCTGTTAACCGCCTCAAGCTGGGCCATTGCGCGTTACGCTATGTCGGATCCGCTGCTCATGCTAATGCTGATTCTCGGCATCGCCATGTTCGGGTTGTACCGCAATCGAAGCGAGCCAACCACTGCGCTCACACTCACTGCAGAAGGTCTCCTTGCCATGGTCTGGCTGGTCATGCTTTACGTGTTCCCCGACAGCAAGCTCACTGTGGACACACCGCTCCGCATTCACCTCGCCCTCCCGCAAATGCTCGTGCTCATCGTCTGTTTATTTGCGGCCGGCCGTTGGTGTACTACGACGCCTTGGACCAGTTGCGCCGCACTCGTGGGCGTAGCGGTCTTAACACTCGTCACGATCCC
>JBKJSR010000019.1:0-3365 GCA_046594355.1 Bryobacter sp. | reverse complement strand
GCCAAGTAGGTCCTGCAGCTGGTCCAGGCGATCGTCGTCCTCACACACGACCAGGTGACCGTGCGAATCAGGTTCGTAGGGCTCGTCTTCACTCAGAGCAGCGAAGCGGTCGTCGAGCACGTGGCGCAGCAAGACGTCCCCCACTCTTCCTGTCTCAGCTGGATCACGGAGGATCAGCATTGACGATTCCGATCACGGCGCCTCTCCAGAACGTATCGAACCCCAATTACGAGGGCTCCCACAATGAGGAGCAACGCCAGAACCTTCACTGCCGCAATCAGCACCGTGAGCCAGACAGCTTGTGCGCCAAGGCTCGCGAACATCCAAGCGAGAACGAGGCCAGGAATAATCCAGATCATTGAGAGTCCTTTCAGGGTAAACAAAAAGAAAAGCGCCCGAGACCTTGCGATCAGGGGCGCCGAAAGAGAGTGGGCGATTACG
Source organism: Bryobacter sp. (assembly GCA_046594355.1). Lineage (GTDB taxonomy): Bacteria > Acidobacteriota > Terriglobia > Bryobacterales > Bryobacteraceae > Bryobacter. The sequence goes on along the minus strand of JBKJSR010000019.1, from coordinate 2,924 downwards.
AGTGAGGCGAATTGCTCCTTGTTTGGTTGGTTAAGGATCGGGCGCTATGTAGGCGAATGAGGGGCAGCTGATTCTGTAGGTGGCAAAAAGCGTCAAGGCAAGGTCCCTGAAGGCTCTATTGGTTTAATGCGGCAGGAATTCACCGAGGGCCGACCCGAAATCAAGATATGTCGTCTTCACGTCGGCCAATCGACCAAATGGTGTTCGAGGCGGCCCGCTAGAAGTCACGAGGCTTTGGCGCATATCTCTTCGCCTCCTGCAGCATCTTTTCAGTTTCCTCGCTGTTCAGATAGTAAGCGGTTGCCCTTTGGACCGTTACACCTAAAACCGGAAGTCGCTGTGACGCGGGCTCGTCCAAGTTGCGCTTGACAACGATAGCAGTGAGCGAATCCGAAACCCAGTAGCTTGCCTCTAAACGCTGGTGGAACATATTGGGATGTACATAGGTCTTGGGCTCGCCTAACGCCTCTGTAAAAGCACGGATCATGTCAAACACTGCCATGCCGACGCTCACATCTATCCTGTTGAGGCCGGATCCATCACTAATAAACGCGAACACGGAACTTTCCCGGCCAAACAACGTGTCGCTCCCTTGGCACAGTCCTCTATTGCACTTAAAGCCCAGATTCCGAAGTTCCTCTTGTGAAGCTCCGAACTTCAGTGACTTATACCCGGGCAGTTCGAAACCGCTTGACGATGCTGCGGTGACTGCGAAACCAAACGCGAACAGCCGCGACAGCCACCTACTGCTTTGCTGGTTTGAAGTGACAGAGGCGGAGAAGGGCTTCCGTGGGCTTGAAGACGTGAGTGCTATGAATCTATTCATAAGTTTTTTCCGGTGGGTTAGTTGAGTTAAGCCCGTTGGCAGCAAGCTAAAGCGGTGTCGATCTCCTTTCAGTTGAGTGTTGGATATATGAATTAGTGTTTATGTGATTTAGAGCATAACGCAGATAGTTTCGAGGGTGAAGGAGACCCTCGCTCAACGCTTTGGAAGATGCATTCGACAACTACGTGTCGAGGCTGGCCTGAGCCAGGTTGAATTTGGCGAGCGCTGCGGCTTCTACCAGACGTATCTGAGCCGGCTGGAGCGTGGACTGGCGAATCCGACGCTCAATGCGATGGAGGTCATTGCGAACGGGCTCGGTCTGTCGATCTACGAACTGTGGGAGCGGATCGAAAGCCATCCGCGCCGGTGATCCAGGTGGCGTAGTAGTGTCGCACGCGCGAGACGTGTCGATTGCTCACCGCCGTGGGACGTGGTGAAATCCAATCACTTTGTCTGGAGATGATCCGTGCCGCATCGAATTGTTTTTGTGCTCTCCCTTGCTGCTTTCCTTAGCTCCTGCACCTCCAAGACCGAAGGACTTGAGCAATTGAGCGCGATCGAGACGAAGTGGCAGGATGGCATGAAGGTCGCCTCTTCTACATCAAGAATGTCGTTGAGTTCCCCGGTTGCCAACCTACAAGCAACTAAGCGGGAGTTGGGCGGCCTCAAGGTGAGCTCCTGCCTTGATCCAGCGAAGGCGGCGCTTCACGCTCATATGGAGTCGATGGTGGACGGGTTTGTGGCGTTCATGGCGCAAAAGTCCAGTGCTTCGGACGACGCCATCAAGAAAGGGGACGCTCATATGGAGTCATTCAAGTTAGCCAAGGCCAAGTGCAGCGCATGACGGACACCGACTGCTGCGTGCAATAGCCGATCACGCCTGAGACAGGCCATCCGACAGCTGCTACGGATCGAGGCAGCATTGAGTTAGGCTGATCCGATGTGCCTGTGGAGGGGCGTTCAATATCAAGAGAGCACGATGGAGCGAAAAGGCGAAGAGGGGTTGCCAATGACCTCAACTCTCGATGTTTCCGAACTTGACTTCGGTGCCGTGTCGCCGATGCGAGGAATGGGCGCATACGAATGGCCGTGGAGCCAGGACAGCTCACGCGTGAAGCCTTCATTCAAGGCGGTAGCGGAGTTGTTTAGTCAGAACCCCACGGAGCCTCAAAATGAAGGCAACTCTCGCGTGCCGCACACTGCGGTGGCGCGTCTACATATGACAAAGGCTCGCGGATGGCACTGATAGTGAGGGGGGCGTTTCCGAAAAATGTCTTCGAATTGCTCGGCACAGACGAAAACAGCGCCACGTTTGCCATGGGCTGGACCTTGGAAAAATGCCCCAGTTTCACACAGGCGTTTCTAAATCGCATCGCTGGCCATGTTGTCTACTCGGACAACGCAATTTTCAAACTGCAACCGCACGGTGACGATCGAGGTTTCACTGACATCGAGATCAGCTGCGGCTCAGACTTTGAAGCAATTGTCGAAGCAAAGGTGGGGTGGGAAGTCCCAACAGAGCGCCAGCTTGCACGCTACCGTCCGCGAATGCGTCGGGCTCATACCGGCGATCAAGTGCTCGTGTCCATCAGCGCCGCAAACGCCCAGATGGCAAAGCGCGCGCTTCCCAAGGAGATTGAGGGCGCGAGGGTGGTTCACCTTTCCTGGGGTGCGATCCGCGCGATTGCACAATCGTCCTGCGTCGAAGCCAGCACCTTCGCAGAGAAGCTATGGCTTGGACAATTCGTCGAACATCTGGATAACTACGCCGCCATGAACCGCATCACCAGTAACCTTGCCTTCGTCGTTTCACTCGGGTCCGCGACTATGGTGGAGGGCGGGACCCATACATGGGTTGATGTTGTCGAGAAAGACAACAGCTACTTCCACCCTGTGGGCAACCATTGGCCGAAGGAGCCGCCGAACTACATCGCCTTCCGACATGGGGGGAAGGTTCAGTCCGTGCACAGGATCACGAGCTTTAAGATTGTCACAGACATTTCGACAGTGAATCCGCTTTGGCCCCCGACGGTCGACGATCATTTTGTTTATCGCCTAGGTCCCGCGATGCGGCCACCCCGAGACCTGAAAGCTGGAG
>JBKJSR010000703.1:0-6806 GCA_046594355.1 Bryobacter sp. | reverse complement strand
GATCTCCGCCGGGGGGCGGTCGACAAGAAGATCAATTGCCTGCACGCGCACATTCGGATTGCTGTCATTGAGGAGCACTCGCGTAAGCGCCTGCCGGACCCCGGAATCATTCACATGAGGGCGCAATGCTTCGAGCGCACGCAAGCGGACACTCGAGCTTTCATCGTGCTCTAGCGTCTGCATCATCGCCTTCCGCACCTCGTCGCGATTGCAGCGATTCCGCAGCAAATCGACGCTCTCGAGGCGCATACCGGCGTCTGGCGACTGCCGAGTGGCCGCAAGAAGCGCCTGCTCGATTCCCGCCTCGGTGAGGGCGCCTTCGATCATTCTCCGGCGCGGTTCTTCGAGCACAATCTGCACCATGCCATTGCCTGTACCCTGGATGGTCCGGATCGTGGAAGTTGGCAACCCGGCGGCCAACACCGACTTCCGATCCTCAACTTGGCGGCCCGCGTAAAAACTCAGCGCAAGCATCGCAAATCCGATCGCCGGCCTCATGAGTTTCGGCCATGCAGGCACGCAATCGCGCAGCCGCCCGAGCCATGTAGACTTTACGGCAGTCCGGGCCTGCAAGTGGCGATTGAATCCCTGTCGGCATTGCCCGAGGAGGGCAGGCGGCGCTTCCACTTCGACCTGATTCATCAGGCGCAGAATCGCACGGTGTTCTTCAATCAACGACTGGCACTCGGGACACTGCCCCGAGTGGCTTTCCAGTAGTTCTTCGTCATGAAAATCCAATTCCCCGAAAACATACAGCTCGACTCGCTCTTTGACAAAATCGCAATTCATACAAAGTCCCCAAGCGCCGCACGCATCTTTTGCGTCGCACGGAACAGGCAATTTTTTGCTGCCTCTTCCGTAGTTCCCAAACCCTCGCCGATGGCGCGCAAACGCATGCCCTGGTAGTGGCGCATCTCAAAGACCAGGCGCTCGCGCGGCGTAAATCCCGAGAGCACGCTCTCGATCCGTTCCCGCAACTCGCGACTCAGCAGTTTGCGCTGCGGGTCGAGATCGGCACGATGGTCGGCTGCCAATTCGAGGCGATCCTTTGGCCCATCACTCGTTTCGACGACAGCCGGTTCTTCCTTACGTACTTTTTTCTTGCGCAACGCATCGAGGCAGAGGTTGGTCACGATGCGATAAAGCCAAGTGTGAAAGCTGCAATCGAAACGGAACTTGTCCAGGTTCTTGTGAACGCGGAGGAAGGCTTCCTGATAGATGTCGTAGGCTTCTTCGCTGGAACGGAGTAAATTAAAGGCGAGGCGCAAGACCTGCTGGTCATAGGTGATAACCAGAGCTTCAAAAGCATCATGGTCACCGGCCTGAGCGGCCCGTATCAATGCGGCTTCGTCCATATTGCGTCGATCTGCGGGCAGCCGTAGCGTTGCCGCAAGCACCGCCTGCCCTGGGTTTTGATAGCTCACCACTGCATTCGACGGGCCGGAAGAAAAAATGTCACGCGATCGGCAAAAAAAATCCTGCCAACCGCTAAAACTCAATCGGCCAGCGAAATCTCGATGCGTTTGTGTTCCACATCCATCGCTGTGATCTTGAATTGTCGGATCTGCCCTACGTGGACCTGATTTTTTTCGGCATCGTTGCCGGCGCCCTCTTTCCAACGCGCATTCAGCATGGCGCTCAGCGAACTGAGGTCGGCCTTGCCGGATCCACCGGAACTCACGCTCGCGCCTTCGGCTTTGGGAAGCGGACAATTTACCGTAACGCCTTCGGCGAGCTGCACCTTGGCGCGTCCTTCCTTCACATCGCTGACGCGGCCCGTTACCACCTCACCCACCTGGTGTTCGGCAATGAAGTGATCGGCACTGGTTGGCTCAAGCTGTTTGATGCTCAAGCGGATGCGGCGGCGTTCCACTTCAAATTCGGTAACGGCGGCCTTGACGATCTGGCCTACCTTCAGCACTTCTTTCGGATGTTCGATGCGCTTCTCGCGAGTGATGTCGGCAACGTGAATCATGCCCTCCACTCCAGGACCCAGCGCGATGAATGCACCGAAAATCTGCAAGTCCGTCACCGCCGCTTCGACCACGGTTCCCAGCGGGTACTTCAGTTTCGCAGCCGCCCAGGGATCTTCCACCAACTGCTTCAACCCCAGACCAATCTTGCGCTCGCCCGGCTTCAGATCGAGGATCTGCACTTCCACGATGTCGTCGACCTTAACCACATCTTCCGGCTTGCGGACACGCTTGTCCCAGGTCAGGTCGATCATGCGGATCAAGCCTTCGATGCCAGGCATCAATTCGACGAAGGCACCAAAATCGGCGAGGCGCATTACTTTGCCCTGCAGGCGTTGTCCCACTTGAAATTGATCCGCCACCTGGGCCCAGGGCTCAGGCTGCAATTGCTTCATGCCGAGCGAGATCTTGCGCGTTGTGGCGTTGACCTTGAGGATCTTGACTTCCACCTCGTCGCCTTCTTTGAGAAGGTCTGAGGGCTTGGCGATGCGCGTCCAGCTCATATCGCTGACATGCAGCAAGCCATCCACTTCGCCGATGGTGACAAAGGCACCAAAGTCGGTGAGTGTGCGCACACGGCCTTTGAGCACGGTGCCCTCGGTAATCGTCGAAAACGCTTCCTGTTTGCGCACAGCGGACTGCTCTTCGAGAAGCACGCGGCGGTCCACCACCACGTCCTCTTTCTCCTGATCGAACTTTGTGATGCGGCATTCGATTTTCTGCCCCACCAGTTTGGCCATTTCGCTGACATCGCGCGCCCCGCTGCGTGAAGCGGGCATGAAGGCCCGCTCGCCGACATCGACTCGCAATCCACCCTTGACCACTTCGAGCACGGTACCGGTGACGGTGAGCTTGTTTTCAAATGCCTGTTCGATTCCGCTCCAGTCCTTTGGCGCTTCCACTTTCTGCACGGCGAGGCGATAGTAGCCCGTGTCCGTGCGTCCAGCAACACTCACCTCAAGGGTCTGGCCAAGTTGCACGATGACTTCGCCATCGCGTCCTTTTACCAGATCGAGAGGAAGCAGGCCTTCCATCTTGCGGCCGATACCGACCACCACGCCGTCAGGCGTGATGCGTAGTACCTGACCTTTGATCATGCCGCGACCGGCGTCTTCGCCGTCAGGCTTTTTCTGCGTTTCAAATTCACGCAAGATGTCGCCGAAGCCAGTGTCCGCTAGGTTTTCCGTTGTTTCCAGATTTTCATCCGGGTGCAAAGGCTGAGTGTTTTCCATGGAATTCTTACCGATCCGTGAGAGTATTTTTATAGTCTCATAGATGCAACGCCGACTCTTCCTGCAAAGTTCCGCTCTCGCCGTCCTGCCGCCCGCGCCGGCCGCCGCCGACGATGCGGCCTGGCTCAAAATTCGCAAGGAACAGTTCGCCTTGCCCGACTGGCGAGCCTATCTCAACACCGGCAGCGTGGGTGCCGCGCCCAACCGGGTTGTAAAGGCCACCAACGACTACATGGCGCTTGGCGCAAGCTATGCGACCGACCAATACCCGCGCTGGGGCTACGAAGCAATGGAGACGCATCGCAGTGCGCTTGCCAAGTTTCTTGGCACCAGCAAAGAAGAACTGGCCCTCACCCATAACGCCACCGAATCGATGAGCCTCATCGCGAATGGTCTTGATCTCAAGGCCGGCGACGAAGTGTTGACGACCGATCAGGAGCATCCTTCAGGACGCGGCTGCTGGCTGCTCAAGCAAGCCCGCACCGGCATCAGGATCCGCGAAGCCAAAATGCCGATCCCGCCAAAGAACTCCGGCGAGATCGCCGACTCGCTGCTCTCGCAGATCAAGCCGGAGACCCGCGTGCTGTCTTTCTCGGGCATCACAACGCATACGGGGCTGCTGTTCCCGATTCGTCAAATCTGCGACGCCGCGCGTGCCAAGGGCATCATTACGGTGGTCGATGGCGCACACCTCGCAGGGCAAGTACACTTCCGGCTGGACGATCTTGGCTGTGATGTTTTTGCCGGCAGTCTCCATAAATGGATGCTCACGCCGCCCGGTTGCGGTGTTCTCTATGTTCATCGGGATTTCCAGAGCAAGCTCTGGCCCACGATTGTTGTCGATGGATGGCAGAACGCGAAGGACGCCGTGAAGTACATGCAGCTTGGGTGCAACAATCGCGCCGAACTCGAAGGCGTGCTCGAAGCGTTGCGCTTCATCAACGAGCTTGGCGCGCAGCGTATCTACGACCGCATCCATCATCTGGCGCAATACGCTTATGGCCGTGCCAAACAGTTCTCTTACTTGAAGCTGCTCAGTTCGCCCAACCCCGCTCTTTACGGCGGCATGGTTGCCTTTGAAGTCGACCGCCCCGACTACGCGCCGCTCTGGACCAAGCTGGCACAGCGCAAAGTCTGGACTCTGCGCGGTCGCAAGATCCGCATCTCCTCGCACATCCACACACGCCCTTCCGATATCGATCTCTTCTTCGATACACTCAAGGAAGTTTTCGGTTAACTGCGATTGAGGCGATAGCCTACGCCGCGCACCGTGAGCAGGCATTCCGGATGCGCCGGGTCGGTTTCGATGTACTTGCGCAGACGCACGATAAAGTTGTCGATTGCCCGCGTGTCGGTATCGCTCTGCACCTGCCACACCTTGTCGAGTAACTCGGATCGACTTACTACCTCGCCCTCATGCTCGATCAGATATTTAAGCAGATTCACTTCCAGCAAGGTGAGCGGCTGCCGTTCGCCTTCTACTTCAATCTCCAGTGTTTTGAAGTGGATCAGGCGGCCGTTGATCGCGACGCTCTCCGTTGGCGCATCGGCGCTTGTTGCCAGCCATTCGCGCCGCCGCATCAAGCCCTTGATTCGCGCAATCAGCACTCCCAGATCAAAGGGCTTGGCCAGATAGTCGTCCGCACCTGCGGCGATCCCTTTCACTACGTCGTCGGGACGGCTGCGTGCGGTTAGCATCAGCGTTGGCAGAAAATGCTTGGCTTCACGCAGGTGTCGAATTACTTCAAACCCATCAATTCCAGGTAACATGACATCGAGCACGAGTAAGTCGAAGCCCGGCGTCTTGCCCTCAAATTCGGCGAGCGCCTCCTCGCCCGTTTCCCGCACTGTTACTTCAAAGCCTTCCGCTTCCAGATTGAATCGCAATCCTTCCGCCAGATGCTGTTCGTCTTCTACCACTAGTACACGCATCAGCTCAACCCGCCCTTGGGCGCAAACTCGCTCTGCAATTCCATCGTGAAGGTACTCCCCAGCCCCGCGCCGCCGCTGGCGGCATAGACACGGCCGCCATGTCGTTTTGCTACGCTACGCACAATAAACAAGCCCAGGCCCGTGCCCTTCACCTTCTGCGAAATCACTCCGGGAATGCGATAAAAACGCCCGAAGATTCGCTTGAGTTCCGCCTCGGCAATGCCCATGCCCTGGTCACGCACTCGGACGGCCACTCGCTGCGGGGTCAACCTTTCTAATTCGATAGTCACTTTTATGTCGCCTCCCGAATACTTGATCGCGTTCTCGAGCAGATTGCTTACCGCGCTCTTCAGCTCCTGCGCGTCGCCCCGCACAATGGCAAGATCTCCCGTGGGCAGTCTCTTCTCGACATGCAGCCGATCATCTTCCAGGTGATGCCGCTGCTGGGCCATCTGCACGCAATCCGCCAAGACATCGGTCATGGCAACTTCGTGCCTGCCGCGATCATTGCGGTTGCCGACGCCGCTCGCCTCAAGCACCTGCTCGATGGTGCCCATGAGACGGTTGGAATCGTCGAGCATGATGCGGTAGAACTCCCGGCGTTTGGCCTCGGGAACCTCGCGCCGCTCGAGCGTTTCGAGATACAGCTTGATCGACGCCACGGGGGTCTTCAATTCATGTGTCACCGCATTCAGGAACGCGTCGTGCTGCTCGTTCTTGCGGATCGCGCGGACGAGGAAAATTGTATTCAGCACCATGCCCGCGATGACCAGCAAAAAGAAAATGAGGCCAAAGACGAAATAAATGCCGGTGCGCCAATTCAGCACCACCCAGCCGACGTTGAGCAGCACCGTCAGGACGATGACAACGATCCCCAGTACTGTGAAGAAAATCGCCTGCCGTCGCCGTCCGGGCATCGTCATACTATCCATCTAACATCAAGTTGGCCCTGGCCCGCTTTGGCAAATTGCAGGAGGCGTTCGCCTTCGGCCTGAATCGCATCGCGGACAGCCTTCGGTTGCTTGCCAAACATCTCGACTACGAGGCGGGTTAGCCGCTTGTCTTTTTCGAGCTTCCAGGCACCTGCGACGAAGCCGTCGGCGAGCACGGTTGCTCGCACCCGGCCTGCGCTTAGAAATACCTGCTTGCGATAGACTTCGGGCACGATCCGGGAGCGGTCGGCGTGCGCGAGGATGAGGTTGTCGTATTCGGCGAGAAAGCGCAGGGGGGCGGCTGCGTTGCCGTCCACGATTTGCGCTTTGGGTAGGTCATAGAGCAAGCGTCCCGTCTCGTCGCTGTAAGTAGTCAGTTCGCCGCGCATCGCCTCGAGTGTTCTGCCGATTGCGGTGAAGCCCGCCCAGGCTGCAATATCTTTTGGCGTCGCTGGTCCAAAGGCCGCGAGATAGCTGCGAACCAGACGAGCCGCGTCGGTCCCGGCGTCCACTTCGACAAGTGCATAACGTGCCGCTGTGCTGCCCTTCCAAGCGCCAGCCGGACTCACTTGCGCGAGTGGTAGATGCGTTCGGACACCGTATTCCATGGCCTCTTTGTTCCAGGCGGGGAAATGCTGCAGCAACCCGTCGCTGAGCGCACTCAGGGAGATTGGCCCGCCGCTCAGAATTTCCCGCGCTGCGTTGCAAAGCGGAGTGACTTCGATGCCAGACTTGCG
>JBKJSR010000207.1:0-6098 GCA_046594355.1 Bryobacter sp. | reverse complement strand
GCAGCGGTCGCATACACCCCCTCGGCCTGGCCGCCAACTACGAAAGGGCTCAATATTTCGGCCTCTCAGTCGTCGACGCATGCAGAAATTTCACAGCCTGCCCACTACCGGCGTCGGAGTGGTTTTCCAACAGATTCAGATTCTTGCGGCTGATTATATTGGCACTGAGCTAAAGTCGGAATGGGAAATAGGTCTGAATTCAGGTTGATACCTAGACCGCATCGCGCGCACTCTCAAAGCAATCCACGCCGAACAGAAGATTCGCTTCCAGCTTATGCACGACAACGAAAATCTGGAAATCGAACCCTGTACCTTTCTCTAAGGACGATTAAACTCGTCTCAGTCGGTCACTTGCCAGGGAGCGCCAATCGAACTCCGTGCCCCAAAAACCTCCTACTGCAATGAACGCCGAGTTACTCTTCCGCCACTTCGCCGAACGCATGCAAACCAAATACGGCACCTACGAAGAACAGCTCGCCGCACTAAAGCTAGCCGAAGAAGCAAAAAACGAACCCAAACTCTAAACCGCATCACGCCCGGGTCAATGCTCAAACCACGCCGTGCAAGCTCTTTGACATCTATGAATCAATCCGAATCACTCCTTAAAGCCCAAGGACCCAAAGCGAAAAAGGCGGCGGCCTCGAATGAGACCGCCGCCTTCCTCCCACCGGAACGGATGTTTCCATCCGTCCAAACTTATGCCGTACGGCTCTCCGTGTTCGAACCCTTCGCGAGCGCAGCCTGAGCGGCCGCCAGACGGGCGATCGGCACCCGGTAAGGCGAACAGCTCACATAGTTCATCCCGGCGCGATAGCAGAACGCCACGCTCTCCGGATCGCCACCATGCTCGCCGCAGATTCCGATCTCGAGATCCGGACGCGTCTTGCGGCCAAGCTCGATTGCCATCGTGATCAGCTTGCCAACGCCTTCCTGATCGAGCGAACCAAACGGATCCGTCTTGAAGATCTTCAAATTCTCGTAATGAGCGTTGAATTTCGTATAGTCGTCGCGGCTCAGACCCATCGTCGTCTGCGTCAGGTCGTTAGTGCCGAAGCTGAAAAATTCAGCATACTGCGCCACTTCGTCCGCCGTGATCGCCGCCCGCGGGATTTCGATCATCGTACCCACATAGTACTTGAGTTTCGGCATTCCAGCCTTCTCCAGCACTTCCGTCGCCACGCGAACCACGATTTCCTTCTGGTGATCCAGTTCACGGAACCCGCCCACCAGCGGAATCATCACTTCGGGAATGATCTTCTTGCCCTTCTTCGCGACGATAACGGCCGCTTCAAAAATCGCGCGCGCCTGCATCTCGGTGATCTCGGGGTAAGTGATCCCCAGACGGCAGCCACGATGGCCCAGCATCGGGTTCATCTCGTGCAACTCTTCCACGCGATGCAACACATGCGGAAGATGCTTCTTCAGTTCGCCCACTTTGCAGCCGAACTGTTCTGCCATCTCCTTCTTCTCTTTCGATCCCGCATGAGGCAGCTTCGCGATCGCCACCATCAGGTCTTCCCGCTTCGGCAGGAACTCGTGCAGCGGCGGATCGAGAGTACGAATCACCACCGGGAAGCCTTCCATCGCTTCAAACAATCCGGCGAAATCCTTGCGCTGCATCGGCAACAATTTCAACAGTGCCGCCCGGCGGCTCTTCTCATCGCGCGCCATGATCATCGCCTGCATGAGCGGTAAACGGTCTTCGGCGAAGAACATGTGTTCCGTACGGCAAAGTCCAATACCCTCCGCGCCAAAGTTGCGCGCGGCCTTGGCATCCTTCGGAATGTCGGCATTCGCCCTCACTCCAAAGCTGCCGCGGAATTCATCCGCCCACTTCATGAACTCGGCAAGATAGCCGCTCTTCGTGCTCGGCTCCACCGTCTTCGATTGACCCAGATACACTTCGCCCGTCGTGCCGTCAATCGAAATGAAGTCGCCTTCTTTTACGGTGATGGTCTTGTCGCCCACCTTCGTCGTAAACTTCTTGCCCTTCTCATCGATCGAGATCGAACTGGCACCTACGATACAGGGTCGGCCCATGCCGCGCGCCACAACTGCTGCGTGCGAGCTCTTGCCACCCACTGCCGTCAAAATGCCCTTCGCTGCGTCCATGCCCGCGATGTCGTCCGGCGTAGTTTCCTTGCGAACCAGTATCGCCGGACCCTTCTTCGCCATCTCAACAGCGCCTTGAGCACTGAAAGCCGCCATGCCAACCGCAGCTCCGGGGCTGGCCGCAATGCCTTTGCCCAGCTTCGTCAGAGACTTCAGACTGGCCGCGTCGAACACCGGATGCAGCAACTGATCCAGTTGGCTCGGTGCCACGCGCATGATCGCTTCTTCCTTCGGGATCAGGCCTTCCTTCACCATCTCCACCGCAATCCGCACAGCCGCCGGGCCCGTCCGCTTGCCGTTGCGCGTCTGCAGCATGTACAGCTTGCCGGCTTCGATTGTGAACTCGAAGTCCTGTATGTCCTTATATGCTTTTTCAAGGTTCGTCGTGATCTCACGCAGCTCCTTGAACGCAGCCGGCATCACCTTGGCAAGGTCTGCGATCGGCTGCGGCGTGCGAATGCCCGCCACCACGTCTTCGCCTTGCGCGTTGATCAGGAATTCACCGTAGAACACCTTCTCGCCGCTACCTGGGTCGCGCGTAAAGCCAACGCCCGTGGCGCAATTGTCGCCCATGTTTCCAAACACCATCGCCTGCACCGTGCAAGCCGTGCCGATGTCGTCCGGAATCCGCTCCATCTTGCGATAGTAAACGGCCTTGTCGTTGTGCCAACTGTTGAACACCGCATCGCGCGACAGGTTCAACTGAGCCAGGGCATCCTGCGGAAACTCTGCTTTCGTATCCTTCTTGACCAGCTTCTTGTAGTCTTCGATGATCGACTTCAGATCTTCCGCCGTCAGGTCGGAATCCACCTTGACCTTGCGCTTCTTCTTCTTCTCGTCGAAGATGTGATCGAAGTGCTCCATCTCCATGCCGAGGGCCACTTGACCAAACATCTGAATGAAGCGGCGATAGCAGTCATAAGCGAAACGGGCGTTGCCGCTCTTCTTCGCCAGACCTTCTGTCGTTCTATCGTTCAGACCCAGGTTCAGGATCGTGTTCATCATGCCGGGCATCGAAAACTTCGCGCCCGAGCGGACGCTCAGCAAAAGCGGATCGTTCGCGTCGCCCAACTTCTTGCCCATCAGGGCTTCCAGCTTGGCCAGCGCGTCGTGCTGTTCCAGTTGGATGTCCTTCGGCACCTTGTTGCCGTTCTGGAAGAAGATATTGCAAACTTCCGTCGCGATCGTAAATCCGCCGGGAACGGGCAAGCCGTAACGGCACATCTCGGCAAGGTTTGCACCTTTGCCACCGAGCAACTCTTTCATGCTCTTGTCGCCGTCGGCTGTGCCGCCGCCAAACGAATACACATACTTCTTGATCAAGCGTGGGTCTCCTGTGTCCTGGGAACTATCTCGGAGAATTCGGCGATACCCGAAAACTCCGTTTTGAGGCTAAATAACAATGTTAGCCGATTCGCGCGCACGACGAGATCCGGCGCGTTAACCAGCACTTTTTCGAAAAACAAATCGACGGCCGGCCGCAGCGTCGCCATCCCGGCCAGAACCTCGGCATAACTCTTGCCCTTCACCCGCGCCACCACTTGGCCAAAGGCCGTCCAAATCGCCTCTTCAGAAGGGTCTTCGAACAGCGAAATATCCACCTTCCCGCTCGGCTCAAACGCGGCCTGATCGAGAATGTTCTTCATGCGTTTGAAGCTCGCCGCCAGCGGTTCAAAATCAGCCCCGCCGCGCACCGTCTGCACAGCCGCAAGCCGTGCCAGCACGTCCTGCAAGTCATCGGCCCCCGCAGCCAGCACTGCGATCACTTCGTCGTAGGCAAAGCCCCGGATCTCCGTGCAGTAATGCTTCACACGTTCGATCAGGAAGTCGCCAAGCTTCTGGTCTCCACCCGCCAGCGTGGTCAAACCAAGCCGCAATTCACCCTCGACCAGAATCTTCACAACGCCCTGCGCCGCACGTCGCAGCGCAAACGGATCCTTCGAACCAGTCGGGATCAACCCGATCCCAAAACATCCGCGCAGTGTGTTGACTTTATCGGCCAGGCTCAACAACTGCCCCGCACGAGTTCGCGGAATCGAGTCTTCCATGCTCACTGGCTTGTACTGGTCGTAGATCGCGGCCGCCACTGCCTCCGGCTCACCTTGCGCCTTCGCATAGAGTCCGCCCACAATGCCCTGCAGCTCGGTAAATTCCTTCACCATCTCGCAGGTCAAATCTGTCTTGGCCAGCTCCGCCGCCCGCTGCGCGATCGCGTCCCCGCCCAATTCCTCAACCAGCTTCACGACCTGCATCGTCTTCGCGTAATAGCTGCCAAGATCTTTCTGGAAGGTCACTGCCTTCAGGTCTTCGACACGCTTCGCGAGCGTCGTGTGCTGGTCCACGTCATAGAAGAATCGGGCATCGTTGAACCGCGCCCGCAACACGCGCTCATTGCCGTGCTTTACCAATCCATCTGCGTCGCTCGCCGTATTCATCACCGCGACAAACTTCGCCGCCAGCTTCCCGTTCTGATCCAGCACACTGAAGTACTTCTGGTGAAACCGCATCACCGTCACCAGCACTTCCTCGGGCAAGCTCAGATAGTCTTCCGCAAACTCACCGACAATTGCCGTTGGGTATTCCGTGATGTAGGTCAAGGTCTCAAGCAACGCTGCATCGGGCTTCACCCCCGCGGGCAATTCCGCCACAATCTTCGCCCGCCGCTCGCTCGCGCGCAGGATCACAAAGTTGTCTCGAAGCGTCTGCTCAAAGTTCGCAATCGTCACTGGCACGCGATGCTGACCAAGCTGCCGATGCCCGCCCGTCAGGTTCCCGGATGCGATCCCGTTGATCGTAAACGGCACGAGTTCCTCGCCCAGCAGACAAAGCAGCCAGCGGATCGGACGGATGAACCGCGCTCCACCCTTACCCGGCCACAGCATCGTTTTAGGCCAGGGAATTCCGAGGATAATGCCCGGTAGCCCGCTCGAAAGAATCTCAACCGCCGCTTTACCCGCCACCTGTTTTCGAAAGCTGTAGTAAGTCCCCTTGGCCGTTTCAACCAGCTCAAGCTCAGCCACACTCACGCCATTTTTCTTCGCAAAACCTTCCACCGCTTGCGGGTTCGCCTGCTTCGGCGGCCCACTCACCAACTCAACGCGATCCGCTTCCATCGCCGCGAGACCACTCATCATCACAACAAGCCGCCGGGGTGTCGCATCCGCCAGTTTCACCGTGCCGCCCAGTGGTGCAACCAGTTCCAGAAGCTTGGCCTCAAGATGCGCCAGCCCATCGCCGATCATCCAGTCGGGGATCTCTTCAACCCCAATTTCGAGCAACAATTCCTTCGTCGCCATTACGCCACCACCTCGCGAATTGTAAACTGCTGATCCACCCAAATGCCCGCGACGCCAACCGCAAGCTTCCTCACCCGCCCAATCACCCCCACACGTTCCGTCACGCTAATCGCCCCCCGCGCATCGAGCAGATTGAATAAGTTCGAGCATTTCAAAACCTGGTCATAAGTAGGCAACACAGGAAAGCGCTCCTGCCCCTCCTTCAAGCCCTTGTACAAATCGATCAGCCGCTGACACTCCCCTTCGTGAAGGTCGAACAGCTTCCACAAGGTCGCGACATCAGCCATCTCAAAGTTGTAAACGCTAAACTGCTGTTCTTCTTTGAGCCGCACCTGTCCATACTTGAACTTGTCCGTCCAGTCGATGTCATAGACGCTCTCCTTGTCCTGCAGGAACGCGCACAGCCTCTCAAGGCCGTATGTAATCTCCGCCGGAACCAGATCGAGATCCACGCCGCCACACTGCTGAAAGTAGGTGAACTGCGTGATTTCCATTCCGTCCAGCATCACCTGCCAGCCAATTCCCCAAGCCCCCAGCGTCGGCGACTCCCAGTTGTCTTCTTCAAACTTGATGTCGTGCTGGCTCAGGTCGATGCCGATCGCCTCCAAGCTGCCTAGGTATTGCTCGATGACGTCCACCGGCGTCGGCTTCAGAATCACTTGCAACTGCTGGTGCTTGTATAGGCGGTTC
>JBKJSR010000185.1:0-5124 GCA_046594355.1 Bryobacter sp. | reverse complement strand
CGACCGGTCTTCGACGCGCCCGAGATAACTTGCCGTCTGTTCCACAAAGGGAACAAAGCCGGGCTTGACGGGCAGATCGTTTGAGACATTGTCAAAGGTGGAGGCGAAGATGAGTACCTTGCCCTCTCCCATCTTCTTTTCGATGAGCAGGGGACTGCCCGTGTTGAGCCTTGCCGCAACGAGCGTTCCCTGCGGAGCCTCGATCTCAACATATTGGAAGAAACGAACTCCCTCAAGCCTGCCGGTGCGGCGTAAGGAGGGAAAAGTGGGATCGACATTCGCGGGTGCGAAGAAGCGTTGCGTCCCGCGCGAGGCCAGCTTTGAACCGTCGCTTTTGAGGCCGGCAACCGGGATCGCCGACAAGGCTCCGGTCTGCGGACCGGCGGCAATCCAGACCGCTCCGCCAGACTCTACATACTGCTTGAGTTTGCCCTCAATGCCCTTCACGTTGGGACCTGGATCATTCAAAACAACAAACGCATAGTTTGCCAGTTTTGCATTGGCTGCAGCCGCCGCACTCATCTCTTCCACGCTAAAAAACGATTGCGCACTGGATTCGAGCGCCGCCTTGAAATAGAGGGCCGCCCTGGTACCGCGCTGCTCATCAATGAGCAGAACCTTGCGGGGGTCGGCACGTTCTACGGCGAAGAAGAAACGATTGTCGTCCTTGAGCGCATCTTCGTCTTCAATTTCCACTTCACCGCGCAGCCAGCCGTAGGGGCCATCGAGACCCGTGAATTCAACGGTTGCGCGACCGTTCTCGGGGATCTCGACTGTTTTTGAAGTCAACTTCTTACCGTTCACCTTGAGGGAAACAGTTTTTTTGGCGGCCGGTGCATTGAAGGCCGTGACGGTCGCATTCACCTTGGCCTTGGTGAGATCGGATAAGGTGCGCGGCGCGTTCACGGTTTCTACCGTGTAATTCGGAAGCTTGCGGCCGACATCGATAACCCTGAGTTCGGAGCCGGTCTCGAGCAACAGATCGCTGAAGGAAGGTGGCATCGCGCTGCGCTGGGCATCGGTGATGAAAGTGATTTTGAGCGGACGCGCATTGGATCGCGAAGAGTCGCGCAGAGCGCGGGCGAGTTCGGCAAAGCTGGACTTTTCGTCCGATGGGCCGATGCTGTTGATCGCACCTGTAAGTTCGCTGCGGTCTTTTGAGATCTGGCTGAGATAACTCACATGGCTGCCCATGCTCCAGATCTGTGCGGTGGCTCCCATGGGCAAGGCAGAGTTAGCCTCGAGCTTGGCGGCATCGAGGCGATTGCCTTCGCGCATCGAGAACGAATTGTCCACTACGATCAGATTGAGCGTGTTGCCGGCGTTGAGGATTGCCGGTGGTTTGCGCAGAAACGGTTGCGCAAAGGCCAAGGCGATTAAGAGCAGCAGTAACAGCCGCAAGGCCATCAGGATCTTGTACTTCAGCTTGCGCTGATAGGTCGTCGATTCGGTGCGGCGCTCGACGAACATGTTCGAGGCAAACTCGACGGGATCTTGTTTGTGCTGTTGCAACAAGTGCAGCCAGAGCGGCAGCGCCGCACCTACCGCACCCGCAAGCAGCCACCAGGGAGAGAGCAAACCCATCGCTTACATCCTCCCTTTTCTCGCCGACAGATACTCGCGCAAGCCGGCGTCGAGAGGCTTGTCGGTTGGCATCAGAAAGTAATCCATCCCCGCGCTCTGGGCCTTGGAACGAAGCGTATCGATATGGTTGTTAATGCGCGTCCTGTATTCGGTGCGCATGTACTCGGGTGTAACTTCAAGCGCCTCGCCGCTCTCCATGTCGATCATGGTGGAAGGCGCGTTCAAGGTGGGCTCGATCTCCTGACGATCGAGCACATGGAAGAGCACAACTTCATTTTTCTTCCAGCGCAATGGGGAAATCGCCTGAATGATTGTTTCCGGGTCGGCATAGAAATCGGAGACCACAATCACGAGCCCGCGCTGGCGAATGAACTCCATGAACTTCTCGAAGGGCTTGGAGAAATTCGTGTGGAGTCCGACCTCGGCCTTCTCGACCGCATGCAACACACGATGCAACTGGCCCACGCGGGAAGAAGGCGGAATAAAGTGCCGGACCTCGTCGTCAAAGAGAATCAGCCCAGCGGCATCGCGTTGCTGAACGGCTAGATAAACAAGACTCGAAACCAGATAACGGCAGTAATCGAGCTTAGTCATCTTGGACCCGTAACTCATCGACTTCGACAAGTCGAGCAGCACAGTTACTTTTGTGTTTGTCTCACCCTTGTAGCGCTTGAGGTAAGCCCTGCCCGTGCGGGCATAAACATTCCAGTCGACGTGACGCAAGTCGTCGCCCGGGGAATACATGCGGTATTCGGCAAACTCCTGGCTGAAGCCGAAATCGGGAGAACGATGCAGTCCGTTGACAAAGCCCTGCACAACCGTCTTCGCTACCAGATCGAGGCCGGAGATGGAGGCAAGCACTTGTGGGTCGAGGTAATTCTGCTGCAAGAGCTACTCCTTGGGGACCGGCACATGAGTGAGCAGGCGAGCCAGGATGTCATCGGTACTGAGACGCTCACTCTCGGCCTTGAAATTCAGCAAAATACGGTGACGCAGAATCGGGGTGTACAGCTTCTGCACGTCCTCAATGACGACGTGTTGCCTGCCCTTCATTAAGGCGCGCGCTTTTGAAGCGAGGACGAGGTTCTGGATGCCGCGAACGCTCGCTCCGAAGTTGACATAATTCTTGACGAAGTCGGGTGCGGAAACGTCGCTCTGCCGCGATGCTCTTACGAGTGCGACGGCATAGCGGGCGAGGCTGTCGGAGATCGGCACCATGCGAACCAATTCCTGAAACGAGAGCATTTCAGGGCCGGTGGTAATCGATTCCGCCCTGGCGGAAGCAGTGGTGGTCGTGAGACTGATTACTTTCAGTTCCTCTTCGACCTCGAGATAGTCGAGCACCGTGTTGAAGAGAAAGCGGTCGAGTTGAGCTTCAGGCAGCGGATAAGTTCCTTCGAGCTCAATCGGGTTTTGCGTGGCGAGCACGAAGAAGGGGCTGGGCAACTTGTGATGATTGCCGCGCACGGTGACCGTGCGTTCCTGCATCGCCTCAAGCAGCGCGGACTGGGTCTTGGGAGGAGTACGGTTGATCTCGTCGGCCAGCACGACATTGCCGAAGATCGGACCGGGGACAAAGGTCCAGGTGCGGCGGCCCGTGCCTGGCTCTTCTTCGATGATGTCGGTGCCGGTGATGTCGGAGGGCATCAGGTCGGGGGTGAACTGGATGCGGGTGAACTTTAGGCCTAAACTGTCGGCAAGAGTGCGGACCAGCAGCGTTTTGGCGGTGCCGGGCAAGCCGGTAATCAGACAGTGGCCGCCGACAAACAGGGCGATCTGCACCTGTTCGAGGACTTCCTCCTGACCGATGATTACCTTGCGCACTTCAGAGACCAGTGCCTTCTGGACAGTCTGGAAACGCTCAACGCGCGCTCTGATATCGGTAGTGTCTGTCTGCGTTTCTGTGTGAGTCATGTTAATGAATTAGTCCTTGCTGGAACGATTCTCAAGATCGAGTAGGAGCTTCTGCGCGGGCTTGAAACCGGGTGCGAGTTCAAGGGCCTGGAAAAGCGCATCCTGGGCTTCTTGCGGTCGCAACAAGGCGACATAAGATCTGGCCAAATTGTAATACGCGCGTGCCGGGTCTACTGGCTTTGAGGCCAACTGGGCCTGAAAGGCGGGCAGGGCGCGTTCGGGTTTTTTGAGGTCGAGGTAGTATTCACCCAACTTGCGGTGGAGGTCTTCATCGCCGATCGGGGCGATGTAGATCAGGCGCTTGAGGGCGGCTGCGGCCATGGCTTTGTCGCCATTCTCCTCTTCGAGTTGAGCCAGTTGTTTGAGGGTGTCCGGGTTGCGGCCACTGGCTTTCGCGTATTCGCGCAAAATCTCTCGCGCCTTTGTCTTGTCGCCTTTTGCGAGATAGGCCTTGGACAGTGCTTCGTAGGCGTTGGCGAGGATCGCAGTAGGAGGATAGCCTGCGCTGGCTTTGATGCCCTCGACAATCACGGTGTCCCAATCTTTTTTGGCGAGAGCTTTGCCGGAAGCTTCGATCGCCGTGCGCAGGTCTTTGAGATGCTCCGCAGATTTGCCGTAGCGCTCGTTCATGAAGGCGTCGAGCTTGGCGTCGAACTCTTTGGGCGTCAGCTTCAGGTGGAGTTCAATGGCTTCTACCGTAGTCTTTCGTTCAGCGAAACTATGCACCATGGCATTGATGGTGTCCTGTCCGTAAGTCTTGACGATCCAGTCGATGGCCTGGCCCGCCTGAAAGTAGCTGAGGCCAATCTGCATCGGATCTTTGGGCCGGATAAAGCCGCCGTCGAGGTCGGCAATGGGTAAGAACTTTTTCGCCTTGAGCGCCATGAGGATGGCGGGTTCGACCGGGTCGCCCCACTCGGGATCGGCTATGGTTTCTTCGTGGACGCTGACACCTTCGGTGAACCAGCGCGGCACCAGGTACTTGCTCATGACCAGGATGTAGCTATGGCTCAATTCGTGCCAGAGAGTGGAGGCCCAGTGGTAGTCGCCGCCCTTGCGGGCCGATGGTGAATCCATGGCAACGACGGGGCCAAAGCTGACACCAGTTGCGCCCAGGCCGGGCATGCCCAGCGTGCGTACGGCAAAGTCCTCGTGGTCGGGATAAACTTCCACCTCAAGTGGCACACTCAACTTCATCTTGTACTTTGCCTCGAAGCTGGTTCGCGCCCGGCGGACCTCTTCTTCGAAGTAGGGCTGCAAAATCGCCGCTTCCTTCTTGTGGAGCCGCACTTCCCCGCCCTCGAACTTGTGAGAGACGAAGTTCTTGTAGCTATCCATGAGGCGGAGCGAATTTACGACTTCACTCGAATGGTGGCCGGCGTTGTAGGCCAGTTCCAGCTCGAAGCGAGCCTCGTCCGGCTTGCCGGTGCGCATCAGGTTGATGCCGAGCTGCTCGCGTGCGTCCCACAGATCGGGACGCAGGGCAACGGCTTTTTTGTACAACTCGATTCCCTCTTCGTAGCGGCGGTTGAGGACGAAGTGGTGACCGGCCCAATACCAGGCTTCTCCATAATTTGGATTGATGGCGAAGATCTTGTCGAACTGATCGGTCTTCTGATTTTTGAG
>JBKJSR010000030.1:0-8726 GCA_046594355.1 Bryobacter sp. | reverse complement strand
GAGTTGGCTGCCCTCAATTCTGACATTATATTGGAATTGCGTGATTGGACCGGAACCGACCGGCCCCCAAAAAGCTTAGCGTCCGCGAGTCGAAACGAGGGACCGCTGAAGCGCGTTCGTATGCTGGCAGCCGATTACGCTGCCGCCGCGATACGAAGCACCAAGTTCCGCCGCGCCAATCCGAGGATTAGAAACGCAAACTGAATCTTCGATTAGTTGGAGTGGCACGCGGGCATCACGGTTAAAGCAAGCGACGGAGTCTTCCGAATCTGAGACCCGTTCCAATGTGCCGGCAAAGGCTATGCGTATAGAGCCGGGGAGCGCTCACCACGTGGTGCGCAGGCCGAAGCGGAAGGTCCGCTGATCGTCCACTGCGCTCGTGATTCGCATAAAGGCGGCGTTATTGAAGTTATTGGTCGGGTTGTTAAAGTGAGGCGTATTGGTAGCGTTGAAAGCCTCGGCCCGGAATTGAACCTTGATCCGTTCCGTGATCGGGAAAGTGCGGAACATGCTTAGATCCAGGTTAATCGCACCGGGTCCGCGGAGGGTGTTACGTCCCACAGTGCCGAAGCGGGCTTCAGTGACGCCGGCGAAGGCGGACTTGTCGTAGAACTGATCGAGGCTGCCAGTTTTTGTAACGACGGTCTTGATCTGATCCGCCGTCTGGGAGTTGCCGGGAGCGTTGAGAGATCCGCCATCGGCGAAGACGCTGAAGGGTCTTCCCGCGATCGCGGAGAACCCACCGTTGATCTGCCAGCCGCCAAGCAGGGCCGCACTCAAGCCGTTGCTCGCGGTAGCCTTGCCCTTGCCAAAAGGCAGTTCATAGACGAACGCCATCTGCAACATCTGGGGAGTATCAAACCCCGCCAGCGCACGGTTCCGGTTCAGATGCGGCAGGTAGTTGAAGGTCATTCCGGCCCACCCGTCGTCGTCGGTCATATTGATGGCCTTCGACCAGGTATACGCGCCCTTGAGCATCAGACCGCGCGAGAATTGCCGATTGACGGCAACCTGCAGTGAGTGGTAGTTTGTGTTCGCAAAACCGCTCCAGTACAAGGTAGAAGCCGTACGTCCGAACTTGGCCGCGAAGGGACGTCCAGCCGCGCCGGCACCAGGAGCCGCCGCGTTGGCTTCCCAATCGGCAAAGGAACGCACAGTAGCTGTACCCACGTAGCCGACCGAAGTGATAAGGTCCCAGGGGAGCTTTCTCTCCACAATCAAGTTCCAGGACTGGACGTATCCTCGTTCCACCTTATTGCCGGCGATCGTTCTCATCTGCGCGGTGGGAGGCAGCGGGACGGATTCCAGGCTCATATCAGGACCCGTAAACTCTGGGATGCCCTGGCTGAGCGTTTGAAAAGGCTGAAAGGCGTTGACCCCGTTGAACTCCTGAGCGACGGTGGAAGGATAGAAGCCGCGCAGTGGCCGCGCAAAAGGCATGGGGTTATAAGTAATGCCGTACCCGGAGCGAATCACCGTGGAACTATTGACCCGGTAAGCCATTCCGATTCTAGGCGCGAACATCTTTTTGCTCGTGCCGATACCGAGATCGCGCGGGTTTTTACCACGGCCGCCGAGCCGGACCATGTTAGTAACTTCATCCCACTGCTCGATACCGCCGAAACCGTCGCGAGTCATGAGCGGGTAGAGTTCATACCGGAGGCCCAGGGTGAGCGTTAAATTTCGCGTCGCTTGCCAGCGGTCGCGGACGTAAAATCCGATCTGGTTGTTGAAGGCCACCATCTTGGTCCACTGCAGCGTCTTGCCCATAACGTTCGGCATACCAAGGAGGAATGCACCATACGAATTGAACTGGCTGGTCGGCGACCCGGGCTGTCCGGTCACCGCCTGGTTGAAGATGAAGCGGCCGCGCGGCCCAAATCCGATCTCCGGCTGCCAGTGATTCAGCCAGTGGCGAACCCCTTCGACACCAAAGCGGATGTCGTGAGAACTTTTCACGACGCTGAAATTCTGGTTGACCGTGTAGGAGGTATCGGAGTAAAAGTAGGGGTTCCAGCCTTCCGGGTTGCCGAGGTCGGTGTAACCGCTTACGGCGAAACTCGGCATACCGCTCTCACGGATGCTGGCACCGTTTGTTCCCGGTATTCCGAGCGTTTTGGTGCCGAAATCCGTTCCGAGATCCCTTGGATTTCCGGAAGACCCGGTCCGCGTCCAGCCCGCCACTCCGTCCCAGAGGAAGGTCGGAGAAAAAGTGTAGGTCCAGCCGATAGTGGACACTTGGGCGGTGACTTTGGCGTCGCCGATACCGCCGTCGCAAACGCAAGGTCCGCCAGCGGCCCCCAAGCCGAATTCGCCCTTCACCAAGGCATTCATGACGCCGTATTTTCCGAACATCTGGAACTTGTTTGTAGCGTTCCAGTTGATCTTGGCGTCGAAGTTATCCCGGTCCATACTCTGCGTACCGGAGGCGAAATAATTATTGTTGTCGCCAAGCTGGTTCGGCAGCGGCGTCAGATCGACGAGCTTGCGTGCGACCGGGCTGATCCGCGAGCCGGGGATCAGATTGCCGACAAAGGGCGTGCGGCCCGTTCCATTGAGGTTGCCCGTCAGCGGGTCGAACATGGTGGTGGGGTAGCGGCTGAAGTTGCCCGCCCGCTGATCCGCAGTGGGCACGGTGAACAGGCGGCTGCGGTTGACGCGTTCCCGCAATCCCTCCCACCCGCCAAAGAAAAACAGTTTATTTTTCAGGATCGGACCGCCAACCGTGAAGCCGGGCACTGTGACCAGACTCTTTGGCGTTTTGGGGTCTCTGAAGAAAAAATTCTTGGCGCCGAACCTGCTGTTGTCGTGCATGAGGAAGGCGCTGCCATGCAGTTCGTTGGTCCCCGACTTGGTAATAACGGTGATCGCCGCGCCGCCCGCCATGCCCTGCTCGGCGTCGAAGTTGTTGGTGGAGATATTGACGGTCTCTATCGTATCGGCGGGAGCGACATACGCGGTGTGGTGAGGGAGCCAGATGTGGACGGTAACGGCACCATCCAGCTTCGTGACGTTGTTGTTGCGGTTCACGCCGTTCACATTGGTTGTAAGAGAACGGCCCGGCGTTGAGCCTGGCGAGTTCTGGTAGCGTCCGGGCGTGGCACCGGGCACCAGATTAATGAGGCTCTGGTAGTTGCGATAGCGGGGCAGGGGAAGATTTCTGACCTGCGTTTCGCCGAGTTCCACATGCACGTCCGTCTTGTCCGTCTGGAGGGCGGCGGCTGCGCCTTCCACTGTCACCTGGTCTGCTACCTGGCCGACTTCGAGTTCTACGGGCACTCTGGTCACGGTGTTGATCGAAATAGCGACATTGGTCCTGGCCATCGTACGGAAGCCGGCGGACCCCACTTTCATTTCATACGTGCCGGGTTGCACGTTCTGAATTGAGAAGCGGCCTTCCGAGTCGGTTGCCGTTTCCCTGGTCTGCCCCGTTTGTGCGTTGGAAATTGTGACGGTGGCTTTCGGAACCACTGCTCCGGATTGATCGGATACAGTGCCGATCAGTGATCCGTAAAGCACCTGGGCGCGTAGCTCAGGGACGGCGAAAACGGTCGCCAGGAATGCAAAAAGTAGGTAAACCTTATGGTTCTTCATTGCGGCGTGAAACTCCCTATTCTCTTTTCAACTCGGATTGTTATGAGTGAGTATGTTCCTTCATGCGGAACTTGTCAAGCCGAAGTATTGGCCGAAGTATTGGCCTTGCAGCAACCGGAGCAGTATCGCAAGACAGGGAAAACCCTCGCGGACTTGGCTGCCACGACCAGTCATAAAAGCATTACCGAATGTGCGCGGAGAATACGGCAAGTTGCTCCCCCTGCGGCCCAAACTCCAAATCAGGGAAAGGAAGCTCAGCTAGACTTCATAATTCGCAGATCTCTCAAAGTCTGACAAAATGGAGGGACTGGCCCTAACGTGAATCAACCACGAACACTCCACCTGCTGCTCGCTCTCGCTTGTGCCACTCGGCTGCCCGCAGTGGAGTCGAACTACTTCAGCGGCACGGTTTACCCGGCGCTTCAGAAGGCCGGCTGCCAAAGCTGCCACAATCACGACGGTATAGCTGCTGGAACGCGCTTACTGTTCCCCGACAGCGACACCTCTTCGGCCGCACTCGACGATTTTGGCCTGAGCCTGAAGTTTCTCACCGACGCAGCCGACCCTCAAAAATCGCTTTTACTGAGCAAACCAACCCGCCGCGTAGCCCATGCCGGCGGAATGCGCATCGCGCCGGACAGCCCGGAAGAAGCCATCCTCCGCACTTGGGTGGAACATCTTTCGACTACAAGAGTGCTCGCGAAAAAGGATTCCACTGCAGCGGCCCCGCCTCCGATCGGTCCAGTGCTTCGCCGCCTGACGCACTTCCAGTACAACAACACGGTCCGCGATCTTCTTGGCGACCAGGGAAACCTCGCCGACCAATTCCCGCCGGAAGACTTCGTCAACGGCTTCAAAAATCAATATCAGTCGCAGAGCATTTCCCCGCTACTGGCGGAAGCGTACAGCTTGGCAGCCGGCAAGCTCGCGCAGAATGCATTCCGCGGCGGCGACACGCACGCCCTGATTCCCTGCGCCCTATCCGCCATCGGCTGCGCTGAAAAGTTTGTCGCATCTTTCGGTAAGAAGGCATTCCGGCGTCCACTGCAAAAGGATGAAACTGACCGGTACCTGCGCCTCTTCCACTCCCAGAAGCAATTCCTGGGAGGCGCTCAAATCGTGGTGGAAGCGTTATTGCAATCGCCCGCCTTCCTGTTGCGCACCGACGGAGTGCAGTCGAATGCTTATCAGCGGGCCGGCAGGCTTTCCTACTTCCTCTGGAACACCATGCCGGATGCCGCCCTCTTCCGAACTGCCGCTGCAGGCGGACTCGATACGCCGCAGGGAGTGGAAGCCGCCGCCAGGCGCATGCTCAAGGATTCACGGGTGCGGGCAACCGTAGACGACTTCCTGGCCCAGTGGCTTCGATTCGACAAACTCCTCAACACCATCAAAGATCGCAGTACCTTCCCGCAGTATGGTCCCGAACTCGCGCTCGCAATGACTGAAGAAACGCGCCGCTTGGTTGCCGACCTCGTCTGGAACAACGGCGATTTCACGAAAATCTATTCGGCCGAATACGCTTTCCTGAACGACGGGCTGGCCGACCTGTACAAACTCAAAGCTCCTCCAGACGATTTCGGCAGGGTCGCACTCCCTCCGGAAACCGGACGTTCCGGCATTCTGGGTCAGGCGCTTTTCCTGAGCCTGACCAGCAAACCGACAGAGACATCGCCCACAGCACGCGGCCTCTTTGTTCGCGAGCAGTTTCTTTGCCAGGATGTGCCGCAGCCGCCGCCGGGCGTCAGTACCAATCTGCCGGCGCTCACCAAAGAAAAGCCTCAGACGAATCGCGAACGATTGGCGGTTCATCTTGCCAACGAGAGCTGTTCCGGTTGCCATTCCCTGATCGATCCCATCGGATTCGGCTTCGAGAAATTTGACGCGATCGGACAACGGCGCGAGAATCAGATAATTACCTTTCGCCGCAGCCGGGGCGATGATGGAGACCGCAAGCCTGAAACTGTTTCTCTGCCCTTGGACACTTCCGGATACGTCGCCGGTATTCGCGATTCAGAATTCACCGCACCGCACATCCTGGGCAAAGTGCTTGCCTCCAATGAACAATGCCGCGAATGCATTGTGAAGCAACTCTTCCGCTATCTGGCCGGACGCAAAGAGACTTCCGCAGACCGCCAGATGATTCGGCAAAGCTTTGAAGACTTCCGCCGCTCCGGGTTCCGCTTTCAGGAGCTAATGATTTCTTTGATAAAATCTACTATATTCCAGTCCTTGGGAACGGAGCCTCATGTCGTCGGTAATCACTAAAAACCGTGCATTGTCCCGCAGATTGTTGCTACAGGGCTTCACTGCCTTGACGCAGTCTCCAGTCTCGATTGCCCTGCCTCCGCTCGCCGCCATGTTCAACGGCGCGGGGACCGCTTATGCTGCTGGCCCCCCGCAAATCCCCAACCGCTTCGTACTCTGGTTTAATGGCAACGGCATCACGGAACGCTACTGGGTACCGTCCGAAACCGGTGCCAATTACACGATGACACCGTGCCTGTCGCCGCTTGCACGCTTCCGCGACGACATTCACATTGTCACCGGTCTCGACAATCCCGCCGCTCGTCTGCCAGGCCCCGGCAACGACCATCACCGCTCCATGAGTGCTCTGATGACCGGCACGCAGTTCACCGGCCGCGGCGCTGGCGGGGCATCCATCGACCAGGTCATCGCCGCGAAGTCCAACGCCGAGACCCGCTTCCGCTCCCTGCAGGTCGGTGTATCGCAGGAGTCTTTTGGAGAGAGCATTCAACGCAACATGAGCTGGGCGGGTCTCGACCGTGCTCTTCCTCCGGAAATGATTCCCGCCAGGCTCTTCGACCGCCTCTTCGGTGCCCGCGATGCCGGTTGGATGGATCGCAAAAAGAGTGTGTTGGACGCCGTGCGACAAGATACATCCGTGCTGCGCAGGGAACTCGGCCGCGAAGATACCTCGCGCCTCGATGAGCATCTCGCGTCCATTCGCGACGTGGAGCGCGCCATCGCCAGTCTTCCACCGCAGTATCACAAAGTAGACGCACCGGACTTCGATGGCGACATGAAGGACTGGCCGCGCATCGCAAGGTTGCAGAGCGAGTTGCTCGTCCACGCCCTGGCATCCGGACAGACGCGCGTTGCGTCCTACATGTTGACGAAATGCCAGGGTCTCTCGCGCTTCCCATGGCTCGGCTACACTGCCGCCCGGCATCACGACTATACCCATCGCGATGGCAAGGCCCCGGGCTTTGACGGTCCCGACGGCGCGCGCATCATGCGCGATATCTGCCGTTGGCATGTGGAAGAGTTCGCCTGGCTCCTGGGCCGCATGAAAACCACCCCCGAAGGCGAGGGCAACCTCCTGGATCACACCTCCCTCGTCTTCGTGCATGAGCATGCCGAGGCCAACGATCATAAGAACAACGGGCTTTCGCTCATCGTCGCGGGCCACGCCGGCGGATTGCGCACCGGACTTCACACGCGAACCACCGGCACCACCGCAGACCTTTATCTTGCCGTTGCCAACCGTGCGATGGATGCCAGGCTCACCGGTTTCCCCAGCGCAACCCGTGAGATCAGCGGACTATTTCGCACTTAGGAAGTGCGGCGCGCAGCCGTTCCATGCCCGCCTCGCTGACTTTGGTTTCTTTCAGGTCCAGCCACAGCAGGCTTTTCATTTCCACCAATGTGCCAACCGCGTCATCGTCGATTTTGGAGGTCTTCCAGAGTGTCAGCTTCTCCAGCTTCCCGAACTTTTTTAGGACCGTGAGTCCCTTCGGGGAAATCGGCGTCCCGCCCAAATCGAGAGTCCGGAGTTCAATCAATGGAGCCAGCAGCGGCATCCCCGTATCCGTAATTTTCGAGTTGTGAAGATTCAGATTTTGCAGCTTGCGCAAAGTGGCGATCGACTCCAGTCCGCGGTCCGTAATTGTCGCCGCCCACATTCCAGAATCGGTCCGCTGGCTTCCGCTCAAATCCAGCGAGACAAGATTCGGCATGCGTCGTACCGCGCTCAGTCCAAGGTCGCTCAGCTTATTTCCGCCAACGGCGATGCTCTTCAGGTTCGGGATCGCTGTCAGGGCCTCGAAGCCGTTATCCGTAAACAGTGAAAATCCCACGTCGATACTTTCAAGCGTGGTCATTCCCGCCAAGTGGGCCAGGCCCGCATCGGTCACTTTTGTCCCCCGCAAATTCAGCGTGCGAAGATGCCTCCAGCCCCGCAACGCCGCAAGCGCACCATCGCCGATCAACTCCGCGTAATACAGGTTCAGGTTCGAAATATTTTTCAGTCCCTTCAACTGCGCGAAGCCTCGGTCCGTGATTCTCGTGTAGGAGAGGTCGAGCATGCTGAGTTTCGGGAATTGCTGTAGCGGTGGCAGCTCCGAATCGGTGATCCAGGACGCGCTGTAGCTCAGCCCCGTGATGGCGCCTTGCCCGTCCCGCGTGGCATCTTGTTCGTTGAACAGGGCCAACACTGCGAACGCGGCCATCAAGTGTTGTGGCATTTCAACTGCCTCTCCGCGTGGGCAGTGCGGAATCGCCGTCGAACACGATTTCGCACTGGGGCAGAGCCGCTTTCAAAGCCTGAAACCCCTTCTCCGTCACCAGCGTGTGATACAGATTCAGATAGCGGAGCTTCCACTGCCCACGCAGCGTGTCGATGGAAGCATCCGAGATGTTCGCGCTGTCGAGACGCAGCGAACTGAGCGTTGCGCTAAGCCCGGCCAGGCCTTTTTCGGAGACCTTCGTGTAATCCAGGTTCAGAGACTTCAGCGCCCCCAGCTTGGCCAGCGCCTTCAGCCCGTTGTCGGTGATCCTCGTACGCGCCACCTCCAGACTTTCAAGCCCGCTCAGCGCTTGCAGCACGTCCAACCCTCGATCGGTGATGCGCGTATAGCTGAGCCGCAACTCCTTCAGGGAGCTCAGCCCCTTCAGATGTTTCATGCCTGCATCGTCGATATCGGTAGACGTCAAGTCGAGCTTCCGCAGTCCACTCATGCTCTCCAGCGCAATCAGGCCGCTGCTGCTGATGTCGGTGTAACTGGCCTCCAGCGTTTCCAGCTTCGCGCATTTGGACAGGCTTGCCAGGCCCTCGTCATTCAGCCGCGAGCCAGCCAGTCCGGCATGGCGCAAATTGGGAAACCCGCCGA
>JBKJSR010000755.1:0-13113 GCA_046594355.1 Bryobacter sp. | reverse complement strand
AAGAAGCGATCGAATTGCTGGATCGCTCCCTCCAGAAGTCTAAACTCCGCTTTCCGGAACCCATCTAGCTCCTAACCTGTTTATATACCTCCAACAAAAGCCGGGCATTAGCCCGGCTTTTGTTTTCTGGAAATGGTGCATTGGGTATAAGGGAAGCTCACAGACCTGCCGATACTCACCTAGACGGTAGTGTCTGCATGAATTGTCTCTACTGCGGTAAAAAGCTTCCCATGGTGAAAAAACTCACCTCGGAGGACTTCTGTTCGGTGGCTCATCGGCACGCCTATCAAAGCGAGCAAGAGGCACTCGGAGTTGCACGTCTGGTCGAAGCGCATGAGCGTCTCAGACCAGTTCTTAAATTCCCCCCACCAAAAGTTAGCGACCTGCAAACCGCACCCCATGTTTCAGGCTATCTAGCTGATAACATTGCCCCTAGATCGATTAAAGCGCAGCTTTTGGCATTGGCTCAGACTCCCGTTTTTGCTCCTGAAACTCTCAAACCTGCTCCGGATTCCACCATTTTTGTCCCCCGTTCCGGTCTTGCCGCCGCAGCGACTTCATTCGACCTCATCAATCCCCAAGGAAACGCCAGCGTAGAAGCTGCCTTGCGCGCCTTGCCGCAAGGCAGTGAATTTTATCCCCCCAGCGACCCGGGTCCACAACTCGTCGCCGTTGGCTTTTCACCCGCTGTGCCTGATGTTTCCATCGGCCTCAGTGCTTCACTGGCGATTTCGATTCTGCCAGAAGCTCCAGTCGATCCGGATACGGCCCCCTCCCCGCTGCCAAGTCAGTTCTCAGCCCAACTCCCGCTCTCTTTGCTGAAGCCCCAGTTCAGCCTCCCCCTCGAAGAGCTCGATTTCACCCTGGTCGCTTCCGCTCAATTGCCCTTCGACCTTTCTGTTAGCCTGAACGCGGCAGCTCCCAAGTCTCCAACTCCGATTGCTTCCAGCGGCGCAAAACGCTTCTCCTTCTCGCGGCTCCCGGGCTTAATTAAAGCGGTTCTCGCTCCGGACCTGCTTTCGGTTGCCAGCCCTGTTCCTCTTTCCGGTTCCATTGAATCCTGGCAGTCGATCAGTCTCTGGGATCAGTGCCGCTTGCCGCTCCCGCTTGCTCAAGCTCCTGGCTCCCTCCCGGCTGGAGTCGGTTCTTGCTTCCCTCTCAATCCGCCCGCTGCTACCGGGCCTATCGAAATTCAGAGTGGACCAGTCGCTCAATCTCCCGCACCCCCACAGATCCTTCCCGCCGCGTATCTTGGATTCGAGCCCTTCGTACAGCC
Source organism: Bryobacter sp. (assembly GCA_046594355.1). Classification (GTDB taxonomy): domain Bacteria; phylum Acidobacteriota; class Terriglobia; order Bryobacterales; family Bryobacteraceae; genus Bryobacter. Next base: position 11,837 of record JBKJSR010000755.1, on the reverse strand, counting down.
TGCCGCCATGATCGGCTCGCAAATCAACGCCGCTCCCCAAGCCCGTCAAATTGCTTGCTTCGCCGGCCCGATTCAGCGGATCTTCGCACGCCCCAAGCCCCTCACCCCTCGCGCCCCTGGCCTAATGGCTGCGGCTGAATTTCCCGCCCATCCAGCCCGTGCTTGCGTTCCGGCCCAAAGCTTGTCGGCTAGGTCGATCCTGGCCCGCCCGAAGGGAAAGTACAATCCCTTCAATGAACAGTTTTTCCACCCGGATTCTTTCCTTCGTTCCGTCTCGGGTGAAGCTGATATGGCGGCCCGCATGGCCTTCCACTCAGCGCCGATCGCTGCCAAGACCCGTATCGCCAGTGTTCGGCGCTCCAGTCTGGTCGTACTTGCTAAGACCTTTCGATCCTCACGTCTCGTCCCGATCACCATCCCCGCCGAGCCCTACTTCGTGGCTCCCCGGATGGTTGAGCCGGTCGCAATCGGCAAGTTTCCGCTTTGCCGTCCCCAATTGAATCTGCGCATCCTCCCGGCTCGTGTCTCGAACTCTCCTTTTGCCGCCCTCAGTCCATTTTCAGGCGTTAGCTACAAATTTTCCTGGCAAGCCGTGCAATACCGTTGGTCGGAGGCTCCCAACGACCTGCGCTGGATTGCCATGGCCGTCCCCCTCGTCATCGGGCTGATCTGGTTTGCCAACTCGCCCAGCGCCCAGAGCGGTGCCAAAGGCCGGATCGCTTCCTTCGTTCCCAATGTGGGTGGCTTACTCAACACTTCTTTCAAAACCGATTCCATGGATGGAATCAAACAGAATATTCAGCGCCGCGCCGCAGTCGAACTCTCCGACGACTTCCGTCAGGGCCTTGGCGAATGGAGTGGTGTCGGTGATTGGTCCCGAGGCTGGACCTACGATCCTGCGGGCTTCATCCGTCCCCGCCAGCTCGCCTTATACACACCTTCCCTTAGTCTCGAGGACTATCGCTTCGAATTCTTAGGGGCAATTGAGAAAAAGTCTCTATCGTGGGTCTTCCGCGCCGCCGATGTAATGAACTACTACGCTGCTCGGCTTGAAGTCACGCGCGGTGGTCCGCTTCCCATCGTGGAACTGGTTCGTTACGCTGTGATCAATGGCAAAGCCGACCCTAGAAAATCGATCCCCCTGCCCATGCAGGGCCGTCTCGACACGATTTACAGGGTCCGCGTTGATGTACTTGGAAATGATTTTGTAACCACGGTTCAAGGTCAGGTTGTCGATGTATTTTCAGACGACCGCCTCCCCCGGGGTGGAGTCGGCTTCTTTAGCAATACAGGTGAGGATGCTCGCCTGCGCTGGATTGAAGTTTCCCACCAGTACGACATGTTGGGTCGGCTTTGTGCCTACCTCGTCCCCTATAACGTTCCTAATTCAAATGTGAGGTCTGCGCCATGACATTTCGGCGAAAGGAAAGCACGGTGCCAAAAACTAACGGGGTAATTCCCGCCGTGCACCACAGTGAAGGTCAATCCGCCCTGGCTCGCGCCGTGGCTCTTCACCTCGAAGGCAAACGCAAAGAAGCCCTCAAGGAAATTCACGATGCTCTCGATTCCGGTCAGCAGGATCCAGAGCTCTATTCCGCCCGTGGGCATCTCCACTTCGAACTCGAACAGTTCGAAGAGGCCGCCCGTAGCTACCAGAAGCTCCTCGACCTCATCCCAAAACACTCATCGGCGCACTTTAACCTCGCCGTTTGCTCTGAAAAGCTGGGTCGCTGGTCGGAGGCTTCCGATAACTTCCAGAAGGCTCTCGAACTCCCGAATCCGAGCTCACAGGCTCGTCTCGGTCTCGGTGTCGCCTTTCTCCATACAGATCGCGCCGCTCAGGCTCTCGATCTGTTTGAGCAGGTTCTCAAGGCCGATGCCGACAACGAAACCGCCATTTTCGGAAAGGCCGTCTCGCTGCAACTCCTCAATCGCCTAGAAGATGCGCTCGTGCTCTACAACAAGATGCTCGATCGCAATCCTTCCAGCGAAGAGGCTCTTGTCAACCTCATCACCATCGGTATTGCCCTCAAGGATGTAAATATCATCCGCGCCCACTCCGAGAAACTGCTTGAAGTGCGCCCCTTCTCCCAGCCCGCCCTCGAAGGGCTCGCCACCTGCGCCTTCACTACGGCCGACTACGAAGCCGCTGCCAGATTCTGCCAAAAACTCGTCGAGTACACTCCCGATCACTTCGAGCGCTGGTTCAACCTCGGCGTCGCCTACCAGAAACTCCAGCGCATGGATCAAGCCCTGCAGGCTTATCAGGAAGCTACCCGCATCCGTCCCGATAGCGAGCAGGCACTCGTAAATCTCGGAATCGTCCGCCAGCAGCTCGGCGACCTCAAGGGTGCCCGCGAATCCTACGAACTCGTTCTCAAAAAGAACCCATCCCTTACCGAAGTCCGCTACAACCTCGCCGTCCTCCTCGAGTCCACCGGCTCGCGCGAAGACGCCGAACACATTCTCGAAGCCCTGCTCAAAGAAAATGCCGAATCCGAGGAAATCTGGTTTCGCCTCGGCTTCCTGCGCCTCGAGCGTGGCGAGCTTCAGGGTGCGGTTCTGGCCTACGAAACCTGCCTCGAAAAACGTCCCAAATGGCCTGAAGCCCAGCTCAACCTCGGCCTCGCCTACTGGCGCATCGGGGATCGCGACGCTGCCTCTCTCGCCTTCTCCAACGTCCTTCAGGTCGAACCCAACTCGATGGATGCCCTCCGCGGCCTGGCCGCCCTCGCCGTCGAAAAGGGCGACCAGCAACAGGCCCTCGAACTCCAGGCCAAACTGATCGATCTTGGTGAAAGATCCCCCGAGCTCTTCTACAACACCGGCCTTCTCCTCCAAAAGAATGGCCAGGTGGACGACGCAATCCGCCTCTACCGCGAAGCGCTCAGTGAACGCCCCGGCTTTGCCGAAGCGTTGCTCAATCTCGGTCACGCTCTCAAAACTCAGGGACAACCGGACGAAGCCCGCATCTACTGGCGTAAAGCTCTCGAAGCCCGTCCAGAACTTGCCAAGGGCTACTTCGAAGCCTAGGTCATTTCACGCTCCACTCAGAAAAGCCGCACTGCCCAATGCACTGCCCAGTGTACTGCCCAGTGCGGCTTTTCCACGCCTCCCAATGTGATAACTTCATGGCGAGATGCAAAGCAAAGCCACCTCTGTAAAGCAATATCTTGAGTCTCTCCCCGATGACCGCCGCGCCGCCCTATACGCCGTGCGCTAAGTCATGCTCGCCAACCTGGACAAAGATTTTCAAGAGGGTATGAGCTACGGCATGATCGGGTTTTATATACCCCATCGCGTCTATCCACCCGGCTACCACTGCCTTTTGCCGGCCTCGCCTCCCAGAAAAATTACATGTCAATCTATCTGATGTGCTGCTATGACAGCGAAAACAGCCCACGCAAATGGTTCCCGACGGAATGGGTCAAAACTGGCAAAAAGCTCGAAGACATTGCACTTCTGCTCATTGGCAAGCTCATCAAAAAAATTACCGTCAAAGCATACATCAAGCAGACTCAGGCGACGCTCGCCAAGTCGAAAAAGTAATCTATTCGTTCACCCTTGCCGCCGCCACAATCAATGCCGCTTCCAATTCTTCTTTCGGCATCGCCGTCGAGATAAACAACTCTTGCCTGGCCCCATCACTCAAGGCAATCGCCTTGAACCCATTCACCGTGGGCACGGTAATCCGCACGCTCACCTTACCCTTGGCATCTTTCACCTGCGCAATCCGCCCCGGCACCACACTCCGGATCTCGGGATGATTCTCAAGCAGCCGCCCCAGCATCTTTCGCACTCCCGCGACAATGGAATGCTCAATCTTCAGCCGATCATTGGTCGAACGCAAGCGCATGCTACTCCTAAGGTTAAGCCCGAACCTCAAATGCACAAAATCAATCTAGCTGAAAAGTTCAACCAATTCACTGCCCACTGGTCCCCCAAAATCGTCGCCGAACTCAATGGGCAACACGTCAAGCTAGTCAAGTTTGCTGGAGATTTCGTCTGGCACCATCACCCGTCTGCAGACGAACTCTTCCTCGTCATCGAGGGCGAATTCGAAATGCAGCACCGCGACTCCTCCGGCCTCACCCACTCCATCCCTCTCAAGTCCGGCGAATTCCTGGTCGTACCCAGAGGCGTCGAACACCGTCCAGTCGCCGCAAAAGAAGTCAGCGTCCTCCTCTTTGAACCGGTTGGCACCCTCAATACCGGCACAGCCAATCCAAGTCTTCTTACTGTCGCCAACCCCGAACAAATCTGATTTCGCTTTCTCGGCGACCACTGATCGCGATGCAGCAACCCTCAACTACCTCACAGCCTGCAAAGTGCCCCACCGGCCCCACAAATCCTTAGCTCCACACCTTCGTCATCGCCGCCCCATTCCCCTTCAACTCCGCCGGTATCTCAAGCGCCGCAAAACTCTGCAGCTTGGCAAGATAAAACATCGGCAGCGGCGCAAAATCTGGCGTATCCGGCCACGGCTGATAAATCATCACCGCCAGCCCCACCACCTCTGCCCCATAACTCTCCACCAGCTTCTTCAGATTGATCAGCTTCCTGCCTGTCCGCAAAATGTCGTCCACCAGCAGTATCTTGTCGCCCTTCTGCGGCACAACAAACTCGCGAAAACGCTGCGGCTGTTCGTCGATATCCTCTTCCGCCCAATACACTTTCTTCGCCCCTAGCGCCTCCACTACTCCATAAGCCACCGGCAACCCCCCCGTCGCTGGTGCCACAATCGACAACTGTGGCAGTATCGCCCGCAACTCCGTATTGGCCCTCACCTTGCGGCTCAGCGCAACGCTCAATATCTTCGCGTTTTTGTAGTCGCTCATCACGAGCGGCACGCCCAGATATTCATTCGTGTAAGATCCGTCGGGGTAAACAAAATGACCCTTGCGCAGCGCCCCCGTCTCGCGCAACAATTCGACAATTTCGTCTTCGGTAGGCAATAGTTGCATCTCTCTAATTCGCTCCTCGTCCCAGCAATACCAGTGGAATCGTTCTCAACAAAATCCGGCTATCCAGCGACAAGGACCAGTTGTCGATGTATTCCATATCCAACTTCATCACGGTTTCGACATCCAGCCGGTCCCGCCCTTCAACCGCCCAGATGCACGTCAGTCCTGGACGCATTCTTAGACGCCTCCGCTGCCAGCGTGCATAGCGGGCAACCTCATCCGGTGTCGCCGGTCGCGGTCCCACCAGCGACATATCCCCCTTCAGCACGTTCCACAACTGGGGCAGTTCATCTATCGAAAATTTCCGCAACCACCGTCCCACTGGAGTCAAACGCGGATCGTTCGGAATCTTGAAGTTCAACTGCTTCACATTCAGATGCGCATACTGTTCTTTCAGCGCTTCCGCGTTCTCCACCATCGAACGAAACTTGTACAGGACAAATTCCCGCCCGTTCAAGCCGCAACGCCTCTGCCGGAACACCACTCCCCCCGCTGAACTCAACTTGATCAGCAATGCCGAAATCACCAGCACTGGCGAACTCAAAAGCAGCACCACCCCTGCCACCACAAAATCCACCACCCGCTTCGCTAGCAGCTTTACTTCATCCGTCGGCGTCGCGCTAAAGGTCAGCATTGGCGTCGGCCCCAGCCGGTCCAGATACACCTCGCTATTCACATGCGGAAAAAATTCAATGCTCAACCGCGTCCGCACACCCTCCTCATCGCACTGCAAAAACAATTCCTCGAGCCCACTCAATTCCTCTGGCGGCACCGCAAACAAAACCTCGTCCACGATGTGTTCGCGCAACGCCGACCTCACCGCGTCCGGCTCGTGTACCATGCCCAACAGTTGAGTTCCAGCCGCCGCATTCAAACGAATTTGTTGCGCCAAATCCTCAGCCCGCTCCCCCCGCCCATAGATCAGTACATTGAGCTGCCCGCCAAATTCACGGCGGATCACCCCCACCAGACTCCCTGCATTCCACCGGAACACCAGCAGACACACAAACTGCAATCCTGCGAAGAGCAGCAGAAACAATCGGCTCAGGTCCAGCTTCAGAAAGTAATCCAGAAGGATGATCGACACAATGCTGAAGATTGCCTGCTTCAGCGTCTCGCGAAAAATGACAAACCGGTTCGCCCCATCGAGCCGATCGTAAACTTGAACCCAGAGGCAGAAGATGACGCTCCCCACTGCCGCAACTCCAAACAACAGCGTCTTCAGCGCTGCGGAGAGAAAAAAATCATGCGTCAGCGGCAGCAGGGATCGGGTCAGGTACGCTGCCTCGAAGGCCAGTGCTGTGAGCAGCACGTCCGACAGGGCAAAAAGTACCCGGGCTTTGCGATGATGGCGGCTATACACCCATTTTTACCGTGCAGTTTCAGCCTATCACTTTGATACCCTGCAACCGCACACTAGGCCAGCCTCAACCGTTCAACCGCGCCCCGGCCAGCTCCTGTTGGCAGCACTTGCTCTTCGCTTGATTCCTGAAGTGTGCCGTACCGATAAGCAGACCACCCGCCACCATCCCCACCGGCTCCATCTGCTCAGGAGTAGCAAAGAACACGCTCTTCGCAATCAGAATCAGCGATACTCCAACCAGGAAAAACACCACCGGCTCGGGCCGCCTATGTTCCTTGAAGTAGCTATAGAATAGCCGGAACAATCCAATCCCCAGACTACATCCGATGATTGCCCATTCAGTCGATTCCTCGGCAATTTTACCCATGCCGTTCACCGCCAGATACCCGATCACCACTGGCATCAACGCACAGTGCAAGGCACAGGCATAAGAAAGCAACATCCCTACGCGATCCCAAAAAGCGTGGGGCGGAGCGACGGCGGCAGTGACGGCAACAGTGGAGTCGTTCATTTCAGATCCTCTCTGATTATAGCTCTTCTCGATAATCGATTTGCAATATTAAAAGCGACTCCTTTTCTGATATCATCCTCAAGCCCTATGAAGCAGTCTCAAGCGGCAGTAGCGAGTAGTCTCCCACCAGGCACCCGAATCCAGGCGATCGATATGCTGCGCGGACTAGTCATTGTGATCATGGCGCTCGACCACGTCCGCGACTACTTCCATGACAGCGGCAGCCAGTATGATCCGCTCGACCCCAACTTCACAACTCCGTTGCTGTACATTACCCGCTGGATCACCAATTTCTGTGCCCCCACTTTTGTATTTTTGGCGGGCGTCTCAATTTGGCTCCAGGCCGTTAAGGGCAAGGACACCGCTCAACTCTCTCGCTTCCTCCTCTCCCGTGGCTTGTGGATTCTCATCCTGGAACTAACCGTGATTTCGTTTGGCTGGTCCTTCTCTATACCCTATCTCCCATTACTTCAGGTGATGTGGGCCATCGGCTGGTCGATGGTCGCACTTTCCGCGCTGGTGTGGCTGCCGCGGCAACTGGTTCTCGGCATTGGCATCGCCATCATCGCCTGTCACAATCTGCTCGATCCCATCAAGTCACAACAACTTGGAGGCTTTGCGCTGCTTTGGAAGTTTCTCCATGAACAGGGGTTGATTCTCTCCGGCGGGCTGCCAGCCGCCTACGCTGCATACCCTCTACTACCTTGGATCGGAGTCATGGCGCTAGGCTATGGGCTCGGTGCGGTCTTCCTCTCACCGAAGCGCGATCGAATCCTGATCCAGCTAGGACTTGCTCTGATCACGATCTTTCTGATCCTCCGCTGCACCAACGGCTACGGCGACTCGCTCCCCTGGACTGTCCAGGCAGACTGGGGCAAAACAGCCATGCTCTTTTTCCACGTTCAGAAGTACCCGCCCTCCCTGATGTTTGTATGCGCCACGCTCGGACCGGTCCTCCTTTTGATCCCGGTATTGGAGCGGAGCAAAGGGCCTGTAGTGGAGTTCTTCCGGACTTTCGGCGCGGTCCCACTCATGGCTTATTTGTCACACATTTACGTCCTGCACGCCCTTGCACTGGCTGCCCACTTTGCAGCCGGTCACAATGTGGACGGTATGTTTAACACCATCTACAAATTCTTCCTCCGTCCTGAGGCTTTTGCCGGAACTGGCTTCCCGCTCTGGGTGACTTACTTGGCCTGGATTGTCGTAGTGGCTCTGATCTATCCGCTCTGCCGCTGGTGGGGTGCCTTCAAACGCCGCCGTCGCGATTGGTGGCTGTCCTACCTCTGAGCCACATGAGAAATTCAAAGCCCCTTCTCATTCACAACGAAATCGACGCATACCTCGCCGCTGTTCCGGAACCCGTCCGCAGCACCCCTCTCTTCGCAATGAACCCCGCCGTGATGCAACAATTCGAGGAGGAGCTAAAGAACTACCGCACATCCAAAGGCCCCATCCAGTTCCCTCTCGACAAGCCATTGCCAGCCACCCTGGTAAAAAACTCGTCAAGGCCCGCGTAGTCCAGAACGAGCTCAAGCAACAGCGGCGCAAGCGATAGTTCTCCATCCGACTCACCGCTAAAGGAGCTATGGAATAAATCATGATCCTCACCAAGCCGGAATTGATTCAGTCGCTTCAAGGCGAAATCAAATTGCTTCTCCACCTGGTTTCAAAAGTCGATCCCGCGCAACTCGACTATCGCCCCACATCCAAACAGCGCAGCACCATCGAGCTGCTGCAGTATCTAAGCATCTTCGGTCCGATCCACCTCCGCGCCATTCTCGCCGATTCTTTCGATATGGATTCCTGGCGCAACGCTTGGAGTACGGGCGAATCATCCGCACATCAACTGAACCTACATCAGGCTCAGGCCGCGATCGCCAGCCACTCCGCTCTCTGCGCAGAGCTTCTCGAACCCTGTTCCGATGCCAGGCTCAGCGAAGAAATCGAAATGTTCGGGCACAAGAATAGCCGTGCGTTTCTGATTCTCAGCCTTGTGCTCAGCCACTATTCCGCCTACCGCATGCAATTCTTCCTGTATCTGAAATCCAGTGGACGCGAAGAACTGAACACCATGAATCTCTGGGTCGGCATCGATGGGGCCATGTAGACGTCGGAAGCCCGCATCTCATTCTCGGCAGACCTCGGGATTGGCCATGTCGCCGCCAGCTTCGTTTACAGTGGCCAACAGCCGGATACACCGATTGCGCCCAAAAGAGCCGCAAAGGCGGCTATGCCGCAGCCTCTGGCTCCTGGCGCTTCGAGGTCAATCACCTGTTGGGTAGCCGCAGAGCAGACAAATTCCCACTTGGAATCAACGGCTTCCGGGGGATCACATTGCCCAACTGCGGTTTCTAAAGGGTGATAGCTAGCCTCACCACAAAACGCGAACTGCTTACTGTAGAATTTCTGGGTCGGGCGACAGAATTGTCATTCCATGAACGATGGCTTGCGCGATGAGCATGCGATCAAACGGGTCGGAGTGGAGTGCTGGTAATCTCCCCGCGAGCAGCGCAGATTCTTCATCAATCTCCAGTGACGAAATGCCGCTCGCTTCTCGAAGCTTTGGGACAAGAATAGCCGGTCTCTCAGGAAGTGGGAGACGCTTTGCGGCGTACTTAATGCCAATTTCCCAGGCAGAGGCTGTACTCATGAAACGTTCGTGATTCAGATCGAGAAAGGCTGCGGCTGCAATCTTGCTAAGCCGGGGAGACTCCGAGGCGATCCACAGAAATGTGCATGTATCAACGAGCAGCTTCATAGGATAATGAAACCGTTAATGGCCGTTGAAAGCTTTGAGAATATCCTCCGGCAAAGGCTCGAAGAACGAATCGGGCACCACAAAATCGCCTTTAGCTACGCCGATCTGGGGTTTACGGACGACCTTTTTTCTGATGGAACGCAGCTCCGCCACAGGTTCATTCCGGTTGCAGAGCAGCAATATCTCACCTGGTGCCAACTCGGCCAAATAGCGCGACAGGTGAGTTTTTGCTTCGTGCATGTTGACTCGCTTCATGCCTACATCGTGAACTGCAAGCTGAACTAAGTCAATACCTCTAGAACTTGCGGCAAAGGAGAGTCTGCTGCCCCCATGCCCCAACTTAGACCTCTATTACAGCAATCTCGCCGCATCCTTGGCAAAGTAAGTGAGGATGATCGACGCCCCAGCCCGCTTGATCGAAGTCAACGTCTCCATCATCACGCGATCCTTGTCGATCCACCCGTTCCGCGCCGCCGCCAGAATCATGCTGAATTCCCCCGACACCTGATACGCCGCAATCGGCGCATCAAAACTCTGGTACGCCGCCGCGATGATGTCGAGATAGGCCAGCGCCGGCTTCACCATCAGAATATCCGCGCCCTCTTCGTAATCGAGCTGCATCTCTTTCAACGCCTCGCGCGCATTCGCCGGGTCCATCTGGTAGCTCCGCCGGTCTCCGAATTGCGGTGTACTCTCCGCCGCCTCGCGAAACGGCCCATAGAATCCACTCGCATACTTCGCCGCATAAGCCATGATCGCCGTCTGATCAAAACCCTCTTGATCGAGCGCCGTCCGGATCGCCTCCACCCGCCCGTCCATCATGTCGCTCGGCGCAACGATGTCGGCTCCAGCCCGCGCGTGAGAAAGCGCAGCTGCCGCCAGCCACCCCAGCGTCGAGTCGTTGTCCACATCTCCATCCACGATCTTGCCGCAATGCCCATGCGACGTATATTCGCAATTACAAACATCGGTGACGACTAGCAATTCCGGCACCGCCCGCTTAATCGCCCGAACCCCTTCCTGCACGATTCCCTTCGCATCATAAGCCCCCGAAGCCTCTTCATCCTTGTGCTCTGGAATACCAAACAGCAGCACCCCACCGAGCCCCAGCTTCTTCGCTTCCTCGCATTCCTTCACGGCTTCATCAATCGAAAGTTGGTAATTACCCGGCATGCTGGAGATCTCTTTACGCCGACCCTCACCGGGTACCAGAAACAGCGGGTAAATGAAATTCGCAGGCTGCAACTGCGTCTCCCGCACCAGACGGCGAACGGCTTCAGTACGCCTCAATCGGCGCGGACGATGAATCGGAAATGGCACCCCTTCATTTTACGGGACAACTACCATCGTTGAATTCGACGGTGTAGCTAATCAATCACAAGCGCAACTCAACCCCTCGGCTGTCTTCGCGATGGGATGGTTGGCCAGACTTCATGGGCCTGATAAAAATCCAGGCTTTTTCGGCGAAGTTCCAGATCCATTCTTCCTGCCACTTCTAGCTCACATGACTCGTAGGCTGTCTGCCTCTTCGTGCCGCAGATTCAATTGCGTGCCTCACTTCCGCACCCGCTCAACATCGCTCACTGTAAAATCTGTCCCCTTGAACAATAAAGCTTCTCCTGACCATTGAGCAAGAGCATACGACGCGCAATCCCCAAAGCTGAGTCCAGCCGGGTGACGGCCTTTCCCAAAGCGCCGAAAGGCCGCTCGCGCCACTCTGAGCTGCTCTTCATCAAAGGCCACGATCTCAATTGAAGCTCTCTGTAGAAAGAGATCCAGGTCTGAGCCGGCGCCGTCCCCCCTTCGTCCCTCCAAAACCATTGCCGTTTCAAGCACAGAAACCGCCGAGATCAGCCGACGCAGTGCCTTCTCAATCAGCGATACAAACTCGTCTCTCTCAGCCTCATCCTGAAGTACAGCGAGAACGGCGGAAATGTCGAGTGTCATTGAGTCGGTATTCCAGCTTCGTCGTAACCAAGGATCTCATCGGCGCTCATGTGCGATATTACGGGTCGATTCGCACAGCGTAACGCGATGGAATTGAGCTCGTCCGCGAGAGTGCGGCCCGAGCGAGCCTGACGCAGCCGATCGTACCTCTCCGCCAATGCGGTCCGAATCGCGTCCGTGAGTGTTTCCCCAGTGAGTTCGGCAAGTTTGCGGGCGAGAAGCTCAGTTTTGTCGTTCTTGATGCTGATTGGCATTATTTTCTACTCTGAATGAAAAATATCATGAAAGATG
>JBKJSR010000749.1:0-5411 GCA_046594355.1 Bryobacter sp. | reverse complement strand
GACTACAAGCCGAAGCGACTTCTTTAATAAATCTCTAGACTCTGTGCTCGCGGGATTCACGTCGCTGTGATGAAAGCCGCCTGTCTTTACAGACATACCACTAGTATCAGAATAGAGGCGGGGTAGTCAAGGAAAAATGTTAGCAACTGGTTGAAAGCGCTTGGGTTAAGGGCGGGATGCGACCGGGAATGCGTCGATTGGACTCAGCTTGGTACAATTTGCCACAGTTCTGGACTAGAGTTGGGCAAGAAGATTAACGAAATGAAATGATTCCAGAATTTGAGTCGAGACCGGCGGAACGAAGCTGGATCGTCTGATCGAGGCCGGGAGGAAGACTTGCTGGAATGATGACGTTGAGCTGGAATAGACCGATGAAGCCTGGGGTGAGGCCGGCGAAGAATGGCGTGAGTTCGCGACCGCCGAGGAGGACGGAAACAGGAGTGGAAGCGGAGCTGAGTCCGCTGGGGAGGAGAGTTACGGGGCCGAGACCGGTGGCGAAGATGACGATTGCCTGACCGCGGATGGCGGGATTGGAAGCGGAGTTCAGCGTGGAATTCTGATTCAGGACGGCGGCGGCATTGCGGGCGTCAAGGACGAAGAGAGCAGGGGATGAATCGGCAAGCTCAATGGGGAAGGTGACTTCTCCATAAGGGGAGCGGGCGAGAAGAGTGGCGGTGCCGGGGAGTGCATCGACCGGAATGGCGGTATTGAGCTGGAAACCATTGGAGAAAAAGATGGGGAGGGGCTGACCGTTGAGCTCGACGGCAGAAGTAGGGCCGGCCGAGAGCGGGAGCCCGTTGCCGAAGAGGCTGACAATGGTGCCGACGCCGATGCGAGGTTGGAAGCTGGCGGCATTGAGGATGGCACTCGCATTGAGGGAGATCTGTTCGGGGCTGAGGAGCCAGGCATCGTCGGGGGAGCGGGAAACGCGGAAGGCGGTAGCGGCGGCCCCGCTTACGGTCGAGCGCGCGGGGCCAGAACCAAGGCTGACGAGACTCAGCAGGAAAGGGTCGGCGGGCACAGCGACCTGATAGGCGGCAGCAGAACCATCGCAAGCCTGCAGGCGGAAAGTGGTGGTGGAATTGCCGCTGGCGAGGTGAGCGGAAGAGGCTGGCCAGGAAATTTGCGGCGCGCAGGGATTAGAAGAACTGGCGATCTGGAATGGGGAGGCTGCGGCGGCGTAGAAAGCGGGCTGAGGATTGCCACGCAGAGAGAATTGCAGAGAGGAGGCGAGGCGAGCGAGCCAATTGGCACCGGAAGCAGTGAAGCCATTGGTGTATTGACTCAGCCTGGTCCGGCCAAACTGGGGATTGGGGTCGCCGATGGCAAGGTCGCCGTCGGAATGGATGCCGAAGGCGGTGACGAAGTGGGCCCCGGCGGATTGACCGTTGCGAGCCAGGTTGAGAGCAATGACGACGGGGCCTGAATTGGCGACGGCTTCGCGGATGGCTGTGAGGGTAGGATCGGGGAAGCTGAGGTCGAGAGCACCGGAAGCGAAATCGAGGGCGCGGAAAGGATTGGGTTGCAGATTGGTGTTGGGCCCGGCGTCGATGAAGCCGTCGCAGATGGATTGACCCATTGCATCGGGGACACAGAAGGCGCGGAGGTAATTATTGAGAGTGGCTGTATCGGCGAAGCCATTGTCCACAGGCACTGCGCCGCGTTGCTGGTAGAAGCGAATTGAGGCGGCCATGGAGGCGATGAGCGATCCGGTTTGAGACAGCGGTGAAGAGGAATTGCCCAGGTTGCCATCTACCGCCTGCGAGATGCGGGGAAAGTCTGTTGGAATCTGCTGCTCGGTCCGGGCGCTGAAAGTGACGACTTGACCGGCAGCTTCGACGGTCATCAAGGCGACACCTGCTTGAGTGGGGAGGCGGAAGCGAGCTTCGCCGATGCCATCGGAGTTGGTGACGACGGAGGGGTTGAGCACGGCTGCACCGGGAGAAGCTTCAAAACGAAGAGGGATGCCAGAGAGAGGATTGCCCGATGAATCGCGCAGGATCACGCGGACGGGAGCGGGCAAAGTGGTGGCTGGGGCGGCGGCCTGGGAGTCGCCGGAAAGACGAGTGAGGGCGGGGCGGAGTTCAGCGAGAGTGCGAACGGTATAACTGCCTTCGGCGAAGGACTGGGCCGAAGCTGTATTTGCGGCACGAAGGACCACGACGCCAGCGCGGGCATTGGCGGGGACGATGCTTTCCCAGACGTAGGAGCCATTGGCAGCGTTGAAATCGAAAGAATCAGCACTTGCGCCAGAGCCTTGGGTGACGCGAAGACGGGCATTTGCGGGAAAGCCGCCAACGGCGACCCGGAAGCGGGCACCGGGAAGGAGGGAAGAAGGCGTCACCGTGAGCGAGGGTTTTCGATCCTTCCCGATGAGGCGGACTGCGGTGCCCTGGTTGTATTCGAGGAAGGCCCCCTCGAATTCCTGGCGGAAGGCACCGGCGGAGAGGAATTCTTCAGTGAGGGGGGCGCCGATGGCACCGAAGAGGAGGCCGAGTTCGGCGTGCTTGGCGGCAATCGCGCCAGTGGTGAGGATGGCGCGGCCAGCCAGAGGGCCGGTTGCGAATTGAAAAAGAGCGCCGGAACGAAACAGTTGGCTGGAGACCAGTGCGCCGGTGAAAGTGATGCTCGATGTTCTTTCGGAGAGCGGAGGTCCGATGGCACCAGTTTCCAGGCCAAGGGCGATCCAGCGGGAGAGGATGGCGCCGCTCAGAAGGCGGACCGGAGAACCAGCCAAGGCACCGTTTTCAAAGCGCTGCGTGCCGCCGGGAGAAGGGTCGGAGAGGGGATAGCCAAGCGAGCCGGCAAGGCCGCCCAGTGAATCGAAGGAAGCAAGCAGAGAGCCCGAGACGGCGTAGGCGACTGGAGAGGCGTCGGATTTGGCGAGGAGGACGCGGTTGCCCGCAGGGAGTGCGATGGCTTCCTGCATATAGCCCGAGTTGGAGCGGCGGACGGGCGAAGCGATGGGAGTGCGGATCGTAAGGCGATTGCGCTGGACTGCGTCAATGAAGGTTTGCGAGATGGCTTGGGACGGGGCCCCTTCGCCGAGCGCGCAGCACTGGGAGGATACGAAAACAGTAACGCGATTGCTGGTTTTGCCTTCGCTGGTCGCGGTGATGAGAGCGGAACCACCGGCGACGGCGCGGAGGGTAACATTGGTTCCGGTGCCGGAGATGGTGGCAACACGGCCGTTTGAAGTGGACCAGAACACGTCGCGATCGGAGACAATTTCACCGGCGACTGTTTGGAGCGTGGCCCTGAGCGCAGTGGTCTGGCCGGCTGTGAGACGAATCGTGTCCTGTGGGTTGACACTGATTGAATTCACTGCGTTCTTGAGAACGGGGATGCCGTTGAGCGCATATTCAATGGTGCCGCCCTCGAAAGTCTGGCGGCGGCGGCCGTCGGCGAGGATGGTTTCGTCAATGAGGGGGAGACCGAGAAAACCGGTGGGGCCCTGATTATTTTCATAGAGAGCCTGAACCGACTTGCGGAGGAAGATCACGCGGCCGGAGAGCGAGCCGGAACTGAGAGCATAAATTGCTCCGTTGTTGAAAACCTGATAGCTGCCGGTAGTGCCAAAGCGGGAAGTGGCAGTGACAGGAGAAACCACAGGTGGCCCGATCTGGTCGAAACCAATCGTATTCCAGCGGGTAAAGAGGGGATCGGACAAATTGAAGCGGGTTTGGGTGCCGCCTTCCAGTGGCGGAAGATCCCAGACAAAGATGCCGAAGTTCTTGTCGAAGGTCTGGTAGGAACCGCCGAGGGTTGTGTTGCCTAGGCCAGGGACAAAAAATCGTTGGGTGTCGATATTGGGAAACCCAGCGATAGATACGCCAATGCTGGACTGAGTGTAAATGGCGTAGATGGGGGGACGGATTTGCCGGACGGCATTGTTGACGCCAACAGTGAGGTCTGGAAGGGCTGGGCGAACCAGCGCGGACTTTAGGCCGGTTCTCGCGGCATCCTGGAATTCCTGACGGAAACCGCCGACGCCATAAGCGACGACTTCGGTGAGTGGAGGGAGGGCGACTGTAAACTGGAAGCCGTTGCGCTGGTAGGCGGCAGTAAATTCTTCAGCGATGGTGGTCGTGGTGGCACCCTGACCGACCTGAATGGAAGAAGTCTGGGAAAGGCAAAGGGGAGCCAAGAGCAGAAACAAAAGCTTCTTAGGGGAGAGGGAAGATAAATGCTGGCGCATCAAAGTCGATGAGTAGGCTAACACGCGCCAGCAGTGGCAAGTTTCGGCAAGACGATTATTGATCTTTCAGAATTTTATTCAGGCGCTTGAAGCGGCCACGGATTTCTTCGCTGGCTTCTACAACTTCGGGGATGTCGTAGATGACACGAGGGGTCATGAAAATCACAAGTTCAGTGCGCTCTCTGGATTTGGAACGGCTGCCGAAGACGTTTCCGATCACGGGGATCTTGTGGAGGCCGGGGATTCCTGAAGTGGAGAAGGTATCAGATTCGGTCATGATGCCGCCGATGGCAATCGTATCGCCGTCCTGGACCGTGACCTGGGTTTGCACGCTGCGTTGCGAAAAAGAAGGAGACTGGATGGCGGAACTGGCAGCGGGCGGAACGGGAGAACTGATTTCCTGATTGATCAGGAGAGTGACGATGCCGCTGGGGAGCACGCGGGCGGTGATATTGAGATTGACCCCGGCGTTACGGCTGGAGACCTGATTGGTAAACAGGGAATTGCCGCCTTGCTGGAGGCCACCGGCAACGGCCTGGCTGGTAAGGGTAGGCACCTGCTGGCCGACGTTGATGCTGGCGGCGATATTGTCGGTAGCAATGATCTGGGGAGCGTTGATGACTTTGACGCGGCGTTCGTCTTCTTGCGAGGAGAGGTAGAAAAGCAACTCTCTGGACTTGCCGACCAAGAGCCCGGCAGTGAGATTGATGCCGGCTCCGGTAGACGAACCGAGGATTTGACCAAGGTTGACACCCGGGCCTGCACTGCGGCGCTGGAGGAAGGCCTGGACTCCGGCAGAGAATGCGCCAGTGAGACTGACTTCATAAATACGCGCCTCAATGAGAACCTGTCGTGGAGGGATGTCGAGGCGACTGAGGAGCCGGTAGATCTGGTCATACTCTGGCTGAGTGGCCTGGATCAGGAGTGTGTTGTCAAAGGGATTGGGGATAATTTTGGGGACGCGAGGCATTGCGGCCTGAGGGCCTCCGCCCTGTTGGCCGACAAAGCTGCCGGTGGCGTCGCCGGGTTTTGCAGCGCCGGGACCGCCCAGCATGGCTCCGGATTGACCGGCTCCATAACCGCCACCCATACCGTAGCCACCCATACCGTAGCCACCCATGCCGGGGAACATACCACCCATGCCGCCCATGCCGAAGCCGCCCATACCCATACCGCCCATGCCACCCATTCCCATGCCACCCATTCCCATGCC
>JBKJSR010000382.1:0-5486 GCA_046594355.1 Bryobacter sp. | reverse complement strand
GCATCCTGTTCGGCTGGGGTCGGCGGAATCCCTGTAAGGTCGAGGTAAGCGCGGCGCAGCAGCGTGCGCTGGTCCGCCATGCCAAGGGGCTGGATACCCTTGGTCGCATACATAGCTTTCACAAAAGCGTCGACGGGATTGGAAGTGTTTGCCGGTGTGGAAGGCACCGCCGGACGCAGCAGCGGCTGTAATGCCCAAAGGCGCGGTCGCTTGGACATTGGCGGCACCACGGGCAATTTTGCAGTGGGCTTGGCCACCGTGGCTTTCTTCGCCGCAAGCGGAGCCTTTACCGGATCCGCTGCGAACGCGATCCAAGTGCCGACGGCCAGAGAGATCACGAGGCTTTGCTGCTTAAACTTCATCAATAATCATTCCTCTTTAGATGATGCCTGATCCCGGCCAAAGATTACAGGTGTACTAATCAATCACTGCGGCGGCAACCATCTCGAGAACGCGGCGGACGCCGTCGTCCGTGCCGATTGGCCCATCACTGAACTGGCTTCGCACGGATGGCTTCCAGCCTTCGCGCGAGCCATCGTAAGGATAGTCCTGCTTCAAGCCGGTGCGGGCGGGATTGTATTGAGAATCGTCGCCAGCCATCTTATAAATCACCATGTCGAGCGAAGGAATCACAATGACGCCAAATCCGCCGCCACCCGATTTGAAGAACGCATCTTTGGGAGCCCCAGCCACGTGGCCGTCGGCGTTCAGCTCGAACATCAGGCTCATCGGCGCGTGTGTGTTCCACTTGGTGGGCTTGCCGCACATTTCGATGTAATCGGCGGGGATCACCTGCTGCTTCTCCCAGCGGCCTTTTTTGAGGAGGGCGTAGAGAAAGCGAAGATGGTCTGTGGCTCGAAGCGCAATATCGCCGCCACCTGGAGCGTGCGGCAACACAGCATCGCCCCGGCGCATCGCCCAAGCCCATTGGCCCCAACCTAACGGCTTGGCCAGGCGAAGGTCGATGTAATCCTGCATTTCCATTCCGGTAAGATTTCTCAAGACGATGGAAGCGACGTGCGGTGAAGCCGAAGCATAGGAATAACCGCCGCCGGGCTTGGTCCAGAGTGGAGTGCGCAGTGCGGCGAGATCCTGCCCGAGTGGCGTATCGGGGCGCGGCACGGGAGCGAGCTTGACGGCCGGAACACCACCAACGAATCCGGGATTGCTGCCTTCGCCGTGAAGCCCGGCGGACATGGAAAGCAATTGTCCCATAGTGATGTCGGCCTTTGCCGGGTCGTCGAGAGGCATGGCCTCGGGTAGGTACTTGGCGTTGAAGACTTTGGTGTCGAGCCCTTCGGGAATCGCCGCTTTCTTCTCGCCTAGCATGATGCCGGAAGCAATACTCGTGTAAGCCTTGCCAACGGAGGCCGTGGCTGGATTGGCCTCACGGTTGCCGCGTCCGTAGTAGCGCTCGTAAACGAGCCAGCCGTGCCGCACGACCAGTAGCCCGCCGTGCTGACTGCTGCGGGAGGCGTATTCGAAGGCTTGATCGAGTTTCTTCAAGTCCATGCCGGCAGTCTTCCTGATCGCTGCGGCGTCCTTCAAAGTCCGCCACCCGCCGGCGTTGTCGGGCTTGGGGAAGTAATCTTCGCCAAACGCGACGGCGGCAATCAGCAGAAGGATCGGGAAGAAGTTACGCACCTTAGAAACTCACACGAATACTGAATTGCAGGTTACGCGGCAAATTGGATTGTGGATTTGAGAATGTGCCGAAGTTGGCGTTGGTAATGTTCGTATTGAGGCCGCCCATCAAGTGCCGATTCGCAACGTTGAATGCCGATGCGCGAAACTCGATGTTGTTTTTTTCACCTCGGCCAAACGGAACGTTCTTGCTCGCCGCAACATCCTCACTCAACTGATTGGGCTGGTAAAGCTGAGGAATCACAGCAGGCACGTCGCCATAGGTATAGTTTGCCGGCTGCACGAACGCAGCCTTGTTCAGATAGGGGCTGTTCGGATTTGTGCGATCATAACCTGGATTCAGGAGCGTTTGTCCGGCCACGTAATTACATCTGGCCGCTCCCGCTCCCGCCAGGGTTTGGCCGCAGCCGCCGACACCAAATGGAGTGCCGCTCTGATAGCGGTGAACGGCGGAGACGGTCCAGTTACCAATAATTCCATTGACCAGCGGATGCAGGTTTGCCCCAAAGGACTTGCCCTTGCCGACCGGCAGTTCGTACACATAGCCCAGCGTGAAGACGTGCGGACGGTTTACACCGCTCACCACTTTTTCGGTGGATTGGTTGTAGATGTTCTGGCCATTCTGGCTAACCAGGGTCTTTGAAAAAGTGTAGGAAGTCATTAACCAAAGGCCCTTGGAATAACGCTTCTGGAAACTGGTCTCGAGGCCATTGTAAGTGCTGTGTCCGGTTTGCGAAGCCACTGCGCCAAAGCCCGAGTATTGCGGAAAGGGGCGTAGCGCCTGCTGCAATTGCAGGTTCGGAGGGAAGCTTGCGTAAGGAAGCTTGAAACCCGAAGCAATCACGATCGGGTTATTGATCGCCGTGCTTACAGGACTAGTCAGCAAGTTGCCATAGGTGGCGAAATGCTTCGGGTCGAGCTGATTGAAATCGAGGCCGGTCTGGTAGATCTTGATGCCGTAATTGGCATGAAAGCTGGTGCGCAGGAGGGTAGAGGGTGTGAAGCTATGTTCGAGGGTGAAGTTGTAATCGGCGTAATAACCGGGCTTCCCAGATTCGCCCAGCTTGTAGTTCACGCTTCCGTTGACTCCCAGGCCGGGATTCAATTGCGGGGGGCGCTGCCCCTCGACAAAGGCCTTAAAGTCGTTCAGGCCATTCTTTTGGGTAAAGGCAATGCCGTTCGACAGATTGTTTCCGATGGAACCAAAGCCACCACCGAAGCCCTGAATGCCGCTGTCCGCATTGTTGTCTTCGCGGATGATGTCGTACATGATCGCGCCACCAGCGCGGATGACCGTTTTGGAGTTGAGCTGATAGGCGAACCCCACCCGCGGGGCGAACGCATTCTTGCGGGTCTCGACGAGAGTAGGACGCTTTTCGGAAGCAAATTCCATCGCTCCCAGGATGTTACCTGCCGAGGGATTCGGGATGGAAGGGTTGAAGTTGCTGTTCTGCAACTTGGCTTCGCGCCGGGGAATGCTGTAGTCGTAACGAAGCCCAAGATTCAGAGTGAGCTTGTTGTTGAGCTTAAAGTCGTCCTGAATGTAGCCGGCATGATACTTGTAGCGGTAATCGATGTCGGCACCGAAATTGAAGCCACCCCCACTGGGAAGGCCAAGCAGGAATGAGGCGAATGAGATGCCGTTCTGGCCACTTACACTCGGGTTGCCCGTGCCGGCAGTGGAATAACTGATCGAACCGGCGCAATTGTTGCAGTCGATGCGGCGGTAGCTTACGTTGATATAGGAATAGCCAATTTTGATATTGTGGCGGCCTTTTACCCAGGAGATCTGATCGCTCATGTTGAGGGTGCGACCGGGTGAAATTGTGTTGACGTGCCCGCCGTAGTTGCCAAACTCAGTGTTGTACTTCGTATAATTGGAAGCCTTTTCGGCACCGGAACCGACGACGCCAGGCAGAAGGGTTGCGGTGCGGTAAGCATCGTTCAATCCCAGGTTCGGGCCCTCACCCAGCTTGCGCTGGTTCAAGGCGAAGGTGAAGTGATTCAGTAGGTTTGGCTTGATCATATAGTCGCCGTTGAAGCGCCAATAGCGGATATGGCCAAACTCCTGGAAGGCTTCGGCAAGCGGCCCCGGGATCGGGCCAACCAGCGGATAACTGTCGAAGTACTGACGGCTGAACATGCCATTGACCTTCAACTTGTCTGTGAAGTTGTGATCGCCCTTGATCGAATAAACTCCCTGCCAGGCACCCGGCGTACGCGAGCCATTGTTGCGGGCGAGGGTGTTGTTGAAAACCACGTTGGGGTTATCTGGCAGAGGCAACTGGCCAAAGATCGTTTTGGCGACGGGACTGATGCGGTCGGGGCAGATGACATTCAGGACGCCATTGCACTGCAAAGGCTGGCGGAGTGAAGCATTCGCGATCACATTGCCGGCTGCGTCGAGCGGATCGTAGAGCGGCACCATTTGCCCGGTCGCAGTGGTATAGCGGCGGAAGTCGCCATTGCGGAATTCTTGTATTGGCAAGGAGATCAGGTTCGTACTCGTATAATTCTTGGCCCTGGAACGCTCTCCGGCAAAGAAGAAGAAGGTCTTGTTGCGTCCGTTATAAAGTTTGGGGATGATGACGGGACCGCCGAAATTGGTCGCCTCGACATGTTGGCGTTGGACGGATTCACCGCGTGTGCCCCAGAAGAAGCCTTTGGCGTTGAGCTTTTCGTGGCGAAGCTGGCCGAGGAAAGAGCCATGAAAAGCATTAGTGCCCGACTTGGTTGTGTAGTTGAGCACGCCATTGGAAGAGCGGCCAAATTCAGCCGAATAAGCCGAGGTCTGCACCTTGAATTCTTCCACGGCTTCGGCACTCACTACGCGCATTTGCGGATCGTTGCGGCGTTCGCTCATCGATTCTCCGCCATCGACGAGCAGGCTGGCGCCGTTGGCCTGGCCACCTGCGATGCGTGGCGCGCCGCCGGTGGTATCTGGATCGCTCTGAATACTCATGACGACACCGGGTGCGAGGCCGGCGAATGCGAGATTACTGCGCAAGCCGCCATTGATAAAGAGCGGTAGTTGCTGGATAGCCCGATTGTCGACAATGGTGCCAAGGTCGCTGCGGTCGGTTTGCAGGAGCGGCGTCGCGGCTTCAACCTGAATCGTTTCTTGCACCGCGCCGAGTTGCATGCGAATGTCGAGGCGGGAAGTAGTGTTCACCTGTACTTGGACATTGGAAGCTTCCGCCTTGCGAAAGCCATCCTTTTCGGCAGTCACGGAATAGCGTCCAGCCGTAAGAGAAAGGAAGGTATAGCTGCCTTCTGCGTTGGTGTCCACCGTCTGCTTCTGACCCGTGGCAGGATTTAGCAGTGTGACTTTTGCCGTCGGCAGCACGGCACCCGAAGAATCTAGTACGGAGCCGGTGATGGTGCCCCGGTCTTGCGCATGGAGCAATCCAACCAGATGCAACAGCAACAGGACACCAATATTTCTCAGACGCATGACACTCTCCCAAAGACAAATCTACTGAAACAGTACGTGATTTGGGTGGCCCACGTCAATCGGACTGATATGCTCTCCCATCATGAATAACGCTCGGCACCATCGTCATCCCCTCCAGGCCTGCAGCAAAATTCAACCGGTACCCCACCGCGTTTTCAGATTTCCAAACCAGCCATCGCCAACTCTTTCCCGTAGCTCAACTCAAGACAGCAGCAGCTCCAGGTCTTCACGGAGGAGGTCGCGAATCAGGGCATTATCTTGACCTATGATGGCCGCAGCCAACTCCCGCTTGGTCTTTTGCAGTTCGAGTACTTTCTCTTCCACGGTATCGCGGGCGATCAGTCGGTAGGCAAAGACCGCCCGCTTCTGCCCGATGCGGTGCGCCCGG